>JACQFZ010000003.1 GCA_016199745.1 Gammaproteobacteria bacterium | reverse complement strand
GGGGCCGCATTCATAACGGTGACTGATGATCTGGAACAGCGCGTCGGCACCGAATTTATCGATAGGCAGATATCCCAGCTCGTCAATGAGTAAAATTCTTGGTTTCAGGTAGCGACTCATTTCGCGCTTGAGGTTGCCAGCGGCCTGTGCGGCGGCCAGCGTATTGATGATATCGACCGCCGTGGTAAACAGCACGCTATGGCCGCGCAGGCAGGCCGCATGCGCTAACGCGATGGCGAGATGACTCTTCCCGACGCCGACGCCACCGATGAACAGCACGTTGGCGTTCTCTTCAATGAAGGCCAGGCGGAACAGATTGCGGATTTGGGTCTGGTTGATCTTCTTCGGCCAGCTCCACTGGAATTGTTCAAGCGTCTTCTGCACCGGGAAACGGGCCAACTTGAGCCGTCGTTCGATACTGCGATCCTCACGCCGTTGCACCTCACCCTCGACCAGTTGAGCCAGATAATCGATGTGGGGGCTTTGTTTGGCGGCAGCCGTGTGTCCCAATGCTTCGAAATGCTCTTGCATGAACGATAGATGCAGGCTCGTCAATCCGACACGCAGCGGATTGTTTACGCAAGGATGGTCACTCTTTGTTTTTGCCGTCTTCGGGTTCATGGTCTTTGATCTCGTAGGGTGAGAAATCCGGTTCGGCGAGTTCGATGTCAAGCAGGTCATGGCGACGTGTCAGTTGCAGCGGGCCGGGCTCGGGCAGCTTGCGGGCACGGGATTCGAGGATATTGGCGATGTAATCGCTGCTGAAGGCCTGGAAAGCCAGGCCGTCTTCAATGGCCCGCGCCGTTGCATCGTCGCCGTAGATCTCGGCCAGAGCGATGATCTTGGCAAGATGGTTGCGGGCATTCAAGCTCTTCTGTTCGAGGCCCTCGACATAGTGCTGTGCTGCGGGCGAAAGTCCAAGGAAACGCAGCATCAGACGCTGCTCGCGGGCATTGCGCCGTTGTCCGATCAATACCTTAGGGTGTTCCGGATCTTCGATGTCCTGATGACGGTCATAACTGCGGATGTGGCGGGCAATGAGTTGATCCTGATGGTAAATG
>JACQFZ010000002.1 GCA_016199745.1 Gammaproteobacteria bacterium | reverse complement strand
GACTTGAAGTTGATCCCACAATCCATCGTCCAATACTTTTCTGACCATTTACAAAATCCCTCCATCTCAAGCAAAGGGTCTCATAAATCGACCAGAAATCAGCTAAAACAGAGCGCTAACGCAGAATGAGGACACGCCCTAGACATGATGATGGATGATGGCGGGTTTAAGGCAAGCAGACAGCAAAAGACATCCTCGCCAGACTAGCTCGACTTGCCTGCCGAGCCAACTCGGAAGTCCCGCATCCAAAACGTCATCGGCTTTTCGGTTGATTCCGTCGCGCCGATATCAGGCCACGAAAACGTGGTCTTCATCTCTGGCACTTTGTGATAACCGCGGTGCGTCCAAAATCCATCGTTGGGAATATAGTTGGCGGGTTTTCCCGGATGGTTGGCGGGGCGTTCGACCGAACAGAATGCGCAGATAGGCAAACTCAACTCATGCGCATGCGCTTCGCGCGCCTTGAAAAACGCAACGCCGTAGCCGCGGCCCCGATAAGATTTGAGGATCACTGACTCGCCGAAATAGTCGATCTGACTCAAGTCGAATCCTTTTTCAACAAACGGTCGCTGCCATTCAGCCGCTGCATCCGCGAGCGGCAATACGGTCGTTGCGCCGACGCACTTGTCGTCGTCCCATAGCAGCACGATGAGGCTCCGGAGACAGCGCATATAAGTTTCGAGATAGTGTGCTTCGTATTCCAAGCTGCCCTCGTACAAATAGGGCCAGTCGCGAAATACGGCGATACGAAGCTCGGAGAGCGGGCGAAGCTGTTTTCTGATTTGCTCGCCACGTAATGATTCCATGCGCAGGTCGGTCATGATGTTACTTGTCATCCTTGATTTAGCGGTTCGACGAATTATAAAGGCAGATAGAACGATCGCCGATAGTGAAAAGTGTTACATCGCTTCAATTGTCGTCGTGATACGAATTTGTCGAATGCCCAATCCGCCCCCAGAGCTACCAGCATTCCGCCGCATTAAACCTAACCCAACGGTGAGACGTGAGGTCGACCGTGGCGATATGACCGATGATTTGTTGTAACAACGTAAATGCCGTTACTTAGTAGCGCGTATCTCGCACACACCAGCACGACGGCGCATTCGTCAGGCACGCGTCCAGAACTTTCAGCGCACGTGGGAAATACGACTCCAGCACACCGCCAAAAGCCGGTCGCCACGTTTTTTGGCGTTCGCCCTCCCGGAGGTTTATGCCCAATTCGACTAACAGGTAGAGCCGCTGCTGCGAGATCTCGCTCACGAGTCGCGCGCGCCACTCGTCTTCGTCGCCGAACTCCGTGGTGCACAATAACCGGTTCTCATTAAGATACGCGTCGCTTGGTATGTGCAGATCTCTCGGCGCGTTTCCCTCGACCGAGAACTTGATCCAGTCCCAGCCATGCTTTCCCAACATGGAACCAAAACCGATGGCCGCCTGCCCGTTGAAATTGTCGTACTGCAAACGCGAGTCCGGAAAATCGGGTTTGATCGCCCGCCGCACGTCTTTGAATACCGTCGGTGGGCGTGTGACTATGATGTCGCGGTCGCACAGCGAGTCGATTTTTTCGTAAATTAATCCAACAGAATTACCGCCAGCCATTGCGTCAATTCTAGGTTTTCTGAAGGATGATCTTTTTTTTCATGATCCCTGACGCCCAGTTCGAGGAATGTTCGGTATCCTCATATCTCTCGCGGATTATTTCCAGGAGGACCATTTGGCGATTCACAATTACATACCGCAACCGGGAAAGTGCTTGTCAGCACTGCCAGACCCTTTCTAAATTAATTGGTAGGGCACGCTGATCCAGTAGCGGAAACCAAATCCAGCAAGAGGAGACGGTAGCCGGTGTTTTATATAAGACCGGCTACCGGTCTGTCTTACATCCTAACTTTTTTGATCGTTGTCGGGAGCGGTTTCGAGTTCAATCCTGAATTCACGGAACCCGCGATGCGCAATGATCGCCTGCTCAACTCTCGCCGCGTTGCGCTCAATTCGGGCCATGTTTTGGTCAAGCTTCTTGGCCATGGTTTCGATATCGTCTTTCTCGATATCAATCTTGTTGCTAGTCATCTTTCCCCTCCTTCATTTTTTTCCGGTCACGACGTAAATCGATCTCGCTTGGGACCGTCAACGCTCCACCCGGCTCCTCGTTGACGTTAATTTTCGAACGCTCGACCGCCGCGTCCAAATCCTTGTCGTGCTTGTCTAAGATCTCCTCGATCTCTTTCAAGCCCTCAGGCGTAAATGGATTGATATTGCGTCTCATAAAATCCTCCTCTGACCGATGCGACCCTTATGGTACGGCTCCCGGCCACCGAACTGTTCCTGGCTATACAACCCCTCAAGTTTCGGATCCGGGTCTATGATCCAGATTTCGGACGCGCCGACCAAATCTGCAAACATTACGCCCGCCTGTACGATTATCGGCACAGCGCGCGTATTGAGCGGCGACGGTTTGAGTGGTATTGCTTCTATTAAGTCTAGCCTAGTGTTCCTACCTGCCCGGGAAGTGCGGCCATAACACAAAGCACCTAATTGGCCGCAATTGGATAACGTAATCTCGAACCGGTTGGGCTGATTTTGATAGACCGAAAATTGCTCTGCCCACCACCAACTAGCGCGTGTCTCCCGCACATTCGGACCTGTTAGGGCTTTCCATTTATCCGCCGTTACGCAGTCGTGGAACGAAATGCCGGCTGCTGTCACGGACCATTTCTTCATAATTCGCTCGTACACCAGTTCACGAACACGTAGATAGCGATCTTCGGTTTGTTGGTGATCGAGACGGTGAAGTTTTTCTTCTTCAAACACGTGATGTGCTCCCTGTGATGGTTATCGCATCAATACGTTATCACCACCACATGTCACACACTACTACGTCGTACTCTCCTTACCCCGCCCGCACTTTATTCAGAAGGGTTGCTAGTCGCCTTTACGCGTTGCGGTCTCGACAGGCACCAGAACTCCCCCGTAAGCGCGTACGTTCTACAACGTAATTTTCTTGCAGAGGCTTACATCTCTCACTCTGACGAAAATGCATCGCAAATTCGTTTTATTTTTCGCAGTCACCAATCTCGGAGATTTATTCGTCAAACCAGGAGAACGTTTGACCCAATAAATATCCAATAGCAAGCATGTCAGCGCTTCGTCACATCAGCTCTGGGCTGCTGCGCGACGATGCATGCTCAGTTACTGTGGAATGAATTAAATCCAATAAATGCGCTTTGCTCATGGGTTTGAGCATGAATACATTCGAGCCTGATTCAATAGCTCTGCTTTGATACTCCAGGACACCGTGGTTCGAGTGAGTGCAAATAGTTGCTCGATTGCCCTGCTCTCGTAACCGCTTGACCGCTTCGAATCCATTAAGCTTTCCCTTACCAAAATTTACATCCATGATGACGACATCGAAGCACTCGTTGCCCAGGATCTCCAACGCTTTTTCGGCGCTTTGAGTAAATGCTAGCTGCACGTGCGGTTTAAGGGGTAATTCTTCGATATACGATTCGAGAACTCGCTGATAAAGCGATTCGTCATCGGCGATTAAGACTTTCACTGGCCGTCCTAATTGCCTGACGATATCGATTATTCGCCCTGCCAGTCTCGTCTCATTATCATTTGATTTAGATAACTCGACCGATTGATGCCCCATGGCTTCTAGTGCGGAAACGATTTCATCGCTGGCAGACGGTAGAGATTCCGTGACATCCTCTGAAATCGCATCGGTCATAGGCAACGTAAAGATAAATTCGGTCCCCCTCTTTTCCGACGATTCGCACTTTATCTCTCCGTCGTGATCGATAACCAATTTCTTCACGATAGCAAGCCCTAAGCCAACACCGCCTTGTTTCCCTTCCGTAAAAAATAGGTCGAAGATCTGATCTCTTTTCTTCTTCGGAACAAAGCTGTGGCTGTTCCCTATCGTAATCTCCATCATTCGCGGCGAACGATTATCCATTTCCCTGGTTTGAAACCAAATTTCACCGCCGCTTCGCATTGCCTCTAGGGCATTCGAAGTGATATTAGAAAATACGCGGGACGCTTTTATCGGATCAACATACAAAGCCTGACGATGATTTAGCGCGTAGCGAAATTTAATGTCACGACGCGGTTTTATTCGAAACGCTTCATAAAGTGTTGTCTGGATCAGCGACGATAGATGCACGATCTCCTTGTCCGGCTTTCTATTGCTGCCCACTTCCATGATGTCGCGAATTAGGCCCTGCACTGAAATAACGGCCTTGTCGATTTCAGGAACCAGCCTGCGGCGTAAGGAATTAAAATCTGCCTGATCTTTGGCATTGCGGGTCAAGTGCAGAAAAGTCGTTAGCATGGAAAACGGTTTGCGCACGTCGTGCGCCAGCATTTGTGTGGTTCGTCCGATAGCGGCAAGCGTCGATTGCTGTAGCAGCTTTGCTTGCAACTCCTTTTCGTACCGGATGTAGGTCTCGAACGACTCTTTCAATACAGCCAACTCGTGGTGCTGTGTCGACCCTGGAGTGGTATCCATCTGTTGACGCACATAATCCGTCAGGTTTGTGATGGGCTTAACGATTCGCGAGCGCGTTAGGTGCAGTCCCACCATGGTGGTGAACGCAAGCACGATAAGCAGCACGAGTAGATACGGAAGGTACTGTCCAGGGCTTACTGCGTCATTGTCTACAATCTCCAAATCAATACCGAAAATGGATGGTTGCTTGGAGATTTTATTAATCTTTACGGTATCACCCAGCGAACTCCTCCATGACCGAAGATCTATATCTAAAATGAGGAAACCCCTCAATTTTGCAGCCGGCCCTGGAAATTCCTGATCGTCATACTCAATCGGCCGGTAATAACGCAATGTGTTCTGATCGATTAGTGAAAATCCGTAGTGATCGGGGCTAACCCTTGGCAGTTTTTTGATGTCCGACACTGGAGCTGAAAATAGGGCTTCCGATGCCCTGTTCACAACTGTAAAGGCTGATATGTCTGACGCTTTTTTCTTTAACAAAGAGGTTCGCGCATACAGCCGGTTCCTAGTCATAGGCCGTATGGATTCCGTCACGAAGAAAAACTCGTTTAATTCTCTGCTCGCCAGCAAGATTTCGGCGGCGGCCTCGACGCCTAGTAGATGGCTATTTAGAGAGGCCTTTGCTTGGTTGAGACGACCCTCCACGCGCGCCTCATCAATCTGACGATAAGAACGCATTTGCACCAAGATAAGCGCCGCCGCGATTGCCACGGGTATCCAGGAGCAAATAATTAAGATGAGTAGCGCGTCGTGCTGAAACTTACGGCGCATACCGCACCGATATCCACCACTCGTTGAGTCGCAAGTGGTCCGGCAAACGTGGTGGTTTTAAGATAATTGGCTTTTGATGACTCACGTTCCTCGTTACTTCTTCATACAACTCCCGCGTCGGCGGCATTAGCCCCGTCGTATGGTTTTTATAAGGCGAAAAGTACTGATTGGAACTCATGTTCAACGCCGTGCTTTGTTTGTCGGTCAGTGTCTCGACGTATTTGACCAAGTCACCAAGAGACGCTTTTCGATTTTTTCTTTTCACGATGCAAACCGCGTCGTAACCAATGACTGGCATATGAGGCACCTTGGCACGCAGATGAGGATATTTGGATAGATGCATAAACGCTGCACCGTGCCAGGCGTAGACGGCGATTTTTGGATTCTTCAATAAATCATCGAGCGCAGAAACGAAATCACCTGCCTCGAGCCCTTCGATCTGCGTAAACTTCTTGTCCGAGCAGTTGGACAGAATGTTGAAAATATTTCCGCCAATGTAGTCGGTCGGTGATTTGCCGCAAATTTCTTTCGAGTCGCCGATAAGGCGAGCCGCCGTTTCAAAGAGATCATCAACAATCCCTATTTTGTAACCTTCCTTTTTGAGAGCCAAAAGTTCTCGCAGACTACTAGGTATATTCGGCGTTTGTTGCTCATTAGCGATAAATACGGTGCTTGACCAAAAGTACGGCAAACAATGCGGTACAGCATCGGCGAATAGTGGCAAGTAATTTCGTTTTTTTGCTGTGTTTTGGAACTGATCGGTTTCGACCAGCCCATGCTCTATCAAGTAAGGCAAGGCAAAATTAGAGACGATAGCAACGTCGAAATCGTGTTGCTGAGCAGATAGACGGGATATTGCGACCTCATTGCTTACATAAGCGGTTACCTTCGTTTGATAACCTGAATTAGCTAGCCGTTTTGTAACAGTGGGCGCTATGTAATCCCACCAGTTATAGAGGTGCACCGATACGGGGACAGATGCATCGCCTCCGTATCCGCGTAACGAACATAAAAGTAGCGTGGTGACAACAAGCCAGCGGGAAGATTTTTTTTTCAAGCGCGTTTCCTCTGTCGAATTCCGTCCTTAATCCACATCACCATTTTATTGACTGCGTAACACGATGATCCGTCTTCCATCCTTGTTGGCCAGGAATAGTCGAATAAGATATCGGTAATGGTGTATCCGAGTCTCCGCCATATTGCGCCTGGATCTCTGTAACTCCACGGCTTTCGAGAATCGATATCATCGCGCACTACCGTAGCAAGGCAAGCGTGCGCGTACCCTCAGTTGAGCACCTGGAACTCGAAACGCTCGTAAAGGCGGGGAAGAATGGGATAACCTCGGAATTCTGGCTCAATAATAGCCTCGCTCCAATAGTAAAACTCCGAAAGATTATTGTAACCCTGACGCTTAAATTCGGGTTCCAACCCGTGGAGTATGTCTGCATCGCTGGCCAGCGGTAATGAGGTGGAGATGGCGATGGGTTTGCTATTTGCGTAGGCCAGGACGACCATGGCATGCGGATTTTGGGCAAGCTCATGGATATATTTTTTTTCATACTCGGGATCGAGCGTAGCGTCGTACAAATAGGGGTATTCGCGAAAGTGCTTAATGCGCATTGCACTGACAAAATCGATTTGATCAGCGGCTTCCTTGCCGATCAAGATTCTGTACTCGGTCATGGCCTCTCCTTAAGAGGGCGACCCGATCAAGAATTTCTGAGGTGGCGGTGATAGTCGTGAAAAACCCTTCAGCGTATTCCTGGTTAGGACGCCACATTAATTAAAAGTATGGGTGACTGACTAATACAGCGATACGGAGTTGGGTTTAGAAGGGAATGCGGTGCGGCACAAACCATCAGCGACGGACAGCATTTCTCATGGGCATTCCTTCCGCGCTTCCTTGCCCCCCTTCCCTTGCGGTAGGGGTGAGAACTACGTCCTACTTCCTATGGTAATTCAAGTTATTGCGAAAGGCTTAGTTGGTTCATGGCGGGGGAATTGCGGGGAAAATTATTCAAAAAATTAGATCGAAGCTGCGCAGCTCGCCCTGGCACCATCGAAAAGCCCAGGCCGAGCACTACCCTAGTTCTTTCGGATTCGTTTCTTAGCGGTTTTTGGCCCGCCGGAGGTCAGCAAACCACCAACGGTCTCGGGTTTTTGCCCGGTAGTCTTGCTCCCGTTCGGTAATAAGGTTCTCCGCCAGCTCGACCATTCGTTTGCGCTGGTTCTTTGCCTCACGGGTTATAAACTGCGTCGCCTCCTCGCGCGTTATCAACATAAGCTCCATCAGCATTCCGATTGCTGTGCTAGCACTGCGAGCGCTAGCGACCGCTCTAGACAAGGCGGAGGCGTGACCTTGCTCCATATCCTTGATCGATGATTGCAACGCGTTTATCTCGACGGCACGGCTGAGCCCAACGCGAACTTGAGCTAGCAGTTCTTTTGGATCGAACGGCTTTACAAGAAACCCAAGCGCGCCTTCCACACCCGCCTGGCTTACCACATCCTCGTCTGCATGAACCGACATGACGATAAAACGAGTAGATGCAAGAGCCATAATCGCCTTCCCCGCGTCGAGTCCAGATACGTCCGGCATTCGATAATCTAGTAACGCCAGATCGACTTGCTGAGTAGTGACGAGTTCTATCGCCTGCTCTCCCGACGTCGTAACAAACACGACATAGCCCGCCTCCTCCAACGTTCTCTGAGCCAGTTCGAGCGTGAGTAGATCGTCATCTGCGACTAAAATCTTGATCTTATTGTCGACGATATTCATAGCTGGTCTCCCTTAGATAAACGGCGTCCTATTCAACTAGCGCTTGCCGTAGTAATTTTGTTACTAAATGTGCGAAAGACTCCTAGCTAGATCCGTCGACTTAGCTTCCGGCTCCGGTTCGGAAGTCTCGCATCCAAAATGTCATCGGCTTTTCGGTTGATTCCGTCGCGCCGATATCGGGCCAGGAAAACGTGGTCTTCATGTCTGGCACTTTGCGATAACCGCGGTGCGTCCAAAATCCATCGTTGGGAATATAGTTAGCGGGCTTCGCCGGATGGTTGGCGGGACGTTCGACGGAACAGAATGCACAGATAGGTAGATTGAGTTCACGCGCGTGCGCCTCGCGTTCCTTGAAAAAGGCGACGCCAAAGCCGCGGCCCCGATGGGACTTGAGAATCACTGATTCGCCGAAGTAGTCGACCTGGTTTAGGTCGAATCCTTTTTCCATAAACGGTCGCTGCCATTCGGCAGAGGCGTCCACCAGCGGTATTACGGTCGTTGCGCCGACACACTTGTCGCCGTCCCATAGCAGTACGATGAGGCTCCGGGGACAACGCATATAAGTTTCGAGATAGTGTGCCTCGTAGTCCAGACTACCCTCGTATAAATAGGGCCAATCATGAAATACGGCGATACGAAGCTCGGAGAGCGGGCGAAGTTGTTTTCTGATTTCTTCGCCGCGTAGTGATTCCATGCGTAGGTCGGTCATGATGTTACTTCTCATCCTCGATGGGAAATGCGACGAATTATAAACGCGATAGAAACGATCGCCGCTAGCGATGAAGCCAATGTTCCACCACGTTAAACCTGAGCCTTAACTAGCCCACCGATCAGCGTGGTGCGGCCAGAGCAGAAATGGGCTCGTCAATATCCCGTTCATCTCAAGCTCCCGCGCCGCCATATTAGGATGAACGGGATAGACAATGCGATCGGCGGCGTACCCGCCTGCTGCACCACCAACTAGCCCGCAGCCGAAAAGCCCCCAACCGCCGGAGGTAATACTAAAAGCTAAACAAACTGCGACACCGGTCTCAAGACCAAGCATGCTCCCGGCGGTATGCACCGCTTCCTCCTTTGCCACTTTTTCACGTTCGCTCGGTTTGGCCAATGCGACAGCGCTTACCGACATACCGAGCCCGACGAAAAAAAATACTCGTCCGACACCTTTGAGCATGCGGGCGCCGCGGATTACATTTTCTGTAATTTGCTTATTTGATTTTGTAGCTTTCTTAAGGAAATCTTTGGGAGACCTATTTGGATTCTTGGCGTCGCGCGCGTAAATATTTTTTTCCGTCCGGCCGCCGAGCCCGAATTCTTTCCAATCGCGAAATTCAAGTACCGCCTGAGCAATCGGCCCTTGTTTTTGCCGTATGGCGCGAGCGATTTTTGTTCGTTCGTCCGACGCCCACTTCTTTAGATCGGCTTCCGCCACGATCCCTTGCTTCGCCTTGATTTCACTGTTGAGAACGGCCAAGCGCGATTCGTATTCCATTCGGAGTGCGGGAAGACTCCGCCCCAGCTGAGTCATCCGAAATCCAGCGCCGAGCAGTCCCGATCCGACGGCTTCTAAAAATTCAATGCCGTCCTCTTCGCTAATACCGGGAACCGTAACCTGATAACAGGAATCTCCATCGATGATGTTGAGCGTGACTTCGGAAAAACGGGTAAGCATTTCGGCATTCCTTGCTATCGAATAAGATTTGGGATGATATCGAGTGGTTCGACCACTCTACATTTGACGGAGCGATGGCAACCGTCAGGTGTTTAGTCTGTTAGACATAATCATCCACCTCTAGCGGTTCCATTACTTTCCATTGCCGAAGTTTGCCAAACGCCTCACGCGGAAAAATAGCGAACTTCGTCCTGGCCAGGGGCAAAAAACCCAGCCACATAGCGCGCCATGAAAGCGGTGTGGCGTCACAAACTGCCCCATACCCTTTCTGACTGGTTTTAAGGTGCCCCTTCCATGCGCTTAGGAGCGAATAAATCATTGTTGTTAACTCTTCGGGAATAACAATGATCGTTTTTTCCAGTTCTACCAGCCACCATTTTTGGACCGTAGCATCTTCGTCGGTGACAGACACAGTGATTCCGGAAAAAACGTGATAGAGCTTTCGCACATCTTCGGCATTGGCCCGGACAACATGGCCTTTGCCGTCGTCGAAGACGGCGGTATTACCGTCGAGTGTTATCGGGGAAGTGGTGGCAACGGTCATTGAGTTTCCTCGAACACTAGCTCCACTACCAATTTCCTATTAAGAAGAACCTGGGGAAAAAATATAGCCATATACAACTCCCTGCTGAGTTCAGTAATGGATCTAAAGTATGAAACGTAGAGGTTCCACGACTTTCCATCCGTCAAGTTTCCGTAATTTCTCGCGCGGAAAAATCGATAACTTCATTGTTGTGCTCGGCAAGAAACCGAACGGCAAAGCGCGCCAAGACAATGGGGGGACCTCGCAAACCGCGACGTGACCCTTTTGATTGACGTCGATGTGCTTCTTCCAAGTTTCTAAAAGCAGCCCGATATTTGTATCTACGTCATCGGGAACGACGATGATCGTTTTCTCAAGCTCAATGAGCCACCATTGTTCGTCATTGGCGTATAGATCGGTACCGGAATGGACGTAATAGAGCTGGTGCACGTCTGCTACGTTAACGCGGACGACGCGGCCCTTACCGTCGTTGAAGATGGCGGTGTTACCGTCCAATGCTATCGGAGGGGGAAGAATGGTAATCATGGTCATTAAGCTTTCATGATTGCCAGTCTAATGACTGCAGGCATGATCACGTCATCGTCGGCAACGAGGATCGTGCGCTTTCCTTCGGTTGTTGTCATAGCCGCTCCCTCGGGCGTTATATTTTGCCTTGCCCTTCCTCCCTAGCAGTTTGTATTGGTACTCGATACGGCGATTTTCGGCAAGTCTTAAAATTGATAGGTTGGGCTCTGCATATGCCAGTCGCTAAAAGCGCTTGACGGCATTTTTCGCATTCCTATAATCAACGCCATCCATGTTCGTATGCATTCAAAACTGCGTCGGAGATGGTAGCTAGGCAATAAAAACCGCCTGCATTCGGAACGGAAGTAAGCGTGGGATCACATCAGCGCTGATGTCCGGTCGGAAGCAATGGGACTGCTGAAAGCAGGCGGGGATTTCACAAGTTTTCCTCTTCCGTTTTTTCTCGCCCTCCCATACTCCACTGGGCTCTGTCTCTGCCGTTTTTCAACGCTTAATTTCCGTCTGCAATCATGTAACGCAAGGAGCGACATATGGCGGCGGATGTCTGGCGACGGGCTTCTTTTGAAGTCGCAATAATATCACACTTTACTAGTGGTTATTTATCAGTCGTAAACTTGTGCGGCTTTACCAGCACTGCGATTCCACCCACTCCCCCCGTTCATCTGCCGCCTATCTCCTCCGCTGTCCTCGTCGCCCGAGCGTTTCATCGAACGGCGACCTCAACAAGGAGTGTCAGCGATGCTCATCTTCACTAGGCGTTCCGGCCAATCTCTAAACATTGGCGATGATATCGCCGTCACGATGCGATGCTTGCCATTAGAAGCGATCGTGCGGCCATTCGAGTGAATGCCGGAAAAAAGTGCATCTCACTTTCATTGGCAGTGTTGGCAAGACGCTAAGCGTCGGCGACGAAGTCGCCATCACTCTGCTGGTAGTTAAGGACGGCGAGGTACGCGTCGGCATTGGTGTACCGAAAAACATGTCCGTGTACCGTCAAGAAATCTACCAAATTATTAAACGAGGCGAGAGAAGTTCGGTGTCGATATTGCGCTGTAACACCCGATCGCACGCAACATTCTTAGACAAGGAAGGAAAATAAATCATGCTGACTATTACGAGACGGATAGGACAATCCATTTGTGTCGGTAACAACGTTCGGATAACGGTGCTTAGGACTAATGGTAATCAGATAAGAATTGGCGTTGATGCGCCAAAGGAAGTTCCTGTTCACCGCGAAGAGGTCTACGAGCGAATCAAACAAAAGCGTGCATTAGCAACAGGGAGTCAATCATTGTTAGTAATGGACAGATAGGCCGTCAGGGAAAATTAAAGGGGAATTGAATGGGCCAAAGGAAGCGAGTCTCATTGTCGGTTCGGGAGCAAGATGTCTTAAATTGGTTATCCCTCGGTAAGTCGGGAAACGAGATCGCGGTAATCCTTGGTATCCGAGTTTGTACCGTGCGCATGCACATTCGCAATCTCGTCGAAAAGTTAGAAGCGTCGAATATACCCCATGCGATTACGCAGGCGTTTCATAAAGGTGTGTTGATTCCGGCTAAGCGAGTCGATGAGGCTCGGAGACGCAGGGAAATAGTATGAAATGCCGGACGATGATACGGTGAAGTTCGGCGGTCACTGCTTTGCACTCTTTCCGACATCAGAGGCCCGTGTTGGCTCTCTCGGCATATCCACACCGGAGCCACGACAATCCTTGGTATCCAATGCAAAAAAAACGGCATCCGCATTGGATGCCGTTTTTTTGTTAACGTTGCTAGCGATGTCTTCTTAGAACGGAATATCGTCGTCGAAATCGGCACCCGAGCTCTTCGCACTACCACCGCTACTGCCACCGGCAGTACGCGCCGGCGCCGGCGCCGACTCGTACGAGCCCATTGCTTCACCCGGTGCCTCGCTCGGCATACCAGCGCCGCCGCGTGAACCTAGCCTCTGCATTTCGGTGGCAACCACTTCCGTGGTGTAACGATCGTGGCCGTCTTTGTCCTGCCACTTGCGGGTTTGTAGGCGGCCTTCTACGTAAATCTGCGAACCTTTCTTCAAATATTCGCCGGCGATCTCGGCGAGGCGGCCGAAGAACACGATACGGTGCCACTCGGTACGCTCCTGCTTCTCGCCGGTGTTCTTGTCTTTCCACGATTCCGACGTCGCAATCGTACAATTGGCGATGGCCTGACCGTTGGGCGAGTAACGGACTTCAGGGTCCTTACCCAGATTGCCGACGAGGATGACTTTGTTTACACCACGTGCCATGACTTGAACCTCCAGAGTCGAGTCGCGCGTGCAGTCACGATTAAGTCACGCGCGAATTATGGGGACGGCTAGTCTAGCCCGATCCTGAGCGTCGAACAAACCCAAGTAAATACGGCAAATACCCGCCCAATCGAGCCTAACCGCCCTACTTCATAGCGGCAGCTGAGCACGTTTGGAGTCCGGCGGAATAACCAAGGTGTTGTACTGCGGATGGGTGAAATTATGAAAAATGTAGGTTCGCTCCTGCCAATCTTCCCACCGAGTGCGACACAAACGCAGCAATTCAAATTTACTGATCTTTCGATCGTCATGCGCTTCATTGAACTCGCGAATCGCCAACAGCTCGCCGACGTACTGCGACATGCAGCCTAGATCGTTCGAGGCGACGTCATCGAAATAACAATGGACCCGCGGCAAATGGCTGGATTCATTGCCTTTGAAAATAGCGAAGGCCGCTTTGGTCGAGCTGTAATAATCCAGGTCGAAAGCGATAAACCCCAGCGGCGCGGGATTAGAAGCGAGCCATTGCGGGACGGTCTCCCGCACATCCCCCAGAATCAGCTTGGCCCGGCGCAGTCGGGCGCGTAGCTTCGCTTGATCCATCCGGTAAAAACCTTCCGACCAAATGTGCGGCAGGTCTCGATAGTCGACCGCCTTCGGCATCCCTTCGCCGCTGTCGAAGCCGACGACATCGATACCGACACCGACGGCGGACTCCACTTCTGCACTGATCTTTTCGCAAGCCAGGAGACCGCGGCCGCCGGCCACGCCGAATTCAGCGACGGTGATGCGCGGAATACCGAGGCACGATGCCAAGTACGCCGACCAATACACACCGTAGGCATATTGCGGATAAGGAAAGACACCGTATCGAACTCGGGTCTTCAGCGGACCGACGGGAAATCGCGTCCATAGACCGAGAAATCCAGGTAACTGCGAGGCGTAACGTAAAAGATTCATATGATTCTTCCTGCTTATTATTTATTACGTTCCGATCACTATGCCGTCGAGCTAACGCTGACGTGTCAGCATCGTTGCGAAACGGTTTAGCGAGCGGCGCTGGAATTCAGCTTGAACGGCGGCGCGGTAATGGCAAGGAGCAACCAACCGGCGACACCCAGTGCGGCAAACACCAGTACGCCAACGATGCCGACGTGATGGTAAACAAACCCGCCCATCCAACCACCGAAAGAAACACCGAGAAACTGCGAGGTGCTGTACACGCCGAGCGCCGTGCCCTTAGCCGCGGGCGGTGCCAATCGCGACACGGTCGATGGCAACATCGCTTCCAACAAGTTAAACGCGGCGAAGAACAACGCCAGGCTAACGACTAGCCAGGCAAACGAATGGAAGCTCACACCCAGCGATATCTCGGCGACGAGCAACACGGCGATGCCGCCGATAAAAACCAACCGCAACAAATCGTCACGCCGGCTGGTGTAACCGAGCACGGGCGCCATTACCACCACGCCGAGCAACATCACCGGCAAATACAGCTTCCAATGGTCAACCGCCGGCAGCCCAACATAGTCGACGAGAATATGCGGCAATACGACGAACAATGCCGGGATCGTCATGTGCACGACAAAGATGCCGACGTTGAGCCGTAGCAACTGCGGGTCGCGCAACACACGGGCGAACTCGGCCATCCGACCGGAACGGGCCGGCACCGTACTCCGCGTCGGCGACGGTACCGCCAATAGCAACAACGCCAACGCCGACACCGCGCCGGCAGCGGTAAACCAGAAAATGCCGGTCACGCCAAAGAGGTTGGCAAGCATCGGACCGACGATTAACGAAACGATAAACGACGCGCCGATGGTGATGCCGATCATGGCCATCGCCTTGGTACGCTGCTGCTCGCGCGTAAGGTCGGCGAGCAACGCCATGACCGGGGCCGAAATCGCACCCGCCCCCTGCACGGTCCGGCCGATAATCACGCCCCAAATGGAAGACGACATTGCCGCAACGACGGAACCAACGGCGAATAGCACCAGTCCCAAGGCAATGACCGGTTTGCGGCCGAAACGGTCGGAGGCGATACCGAAGGGAATCTGCAACAGCGCCTGCGCCAGGCCATAGGCACCGCCGAGGGCCAGGCCCATCAGCGTCGGGCTGTAGCCGGAAAGGGTTTGGGCGTACAGCGAGAAAACCGGGAAGATCAGAAATAGCCCTGCCATACGCAACGCGTACATGGCGGACAGCAGACCGACGGCGCGGCGCTCGTCGGGCGTCATCGGATTATTACGGGTGCGCATGGGAAAATTCGCAGACGATCCGCACCGGCTACCGGTGGCAATCGTTTTGGTTCTCGTCTTTTGAGGCGCGTATACTACCAGATTGCCAAAAAGTCCTTCTATGGAGTTTTTTGGCGCGCGCGGCGCCTGTCGGCGCCGCGCGCCGGTTTCCAGATATACGAGTTCGGAAACCGAGGCTGCACCTCGATGTGCACCATAGGCTCGTCCCTTTAACCGTTCGAAGACACTTCGCTATGGACCAAATCCGCATCCGCGGTGCCCGCACGCACAACCTTAAGAACATCGACGTCGATCTGCCACGCGACAAGCTCATCGTCCTTACCGGCCTGTCGGGCTCGGGCAAATCGTCGCTCGCGTTCGACACGCTCTATGCCGAGGGCCAACGGCGGTATGTCGAATCGCTGTCGGCGTACGCGCGCCAGTTCCTCGCGCTGATGGAAAAACCGGACGTCGATTTGATCGAAGGCCTGAGCCCGGCGATCTCGATCGAGCAGAAATCGACGTCGCACAACCCGCGCTCGACGGTCGGCACGGTCACCGAAATCCACGATTATTTGCGCCTGCTTTACGCTCGCGTCGGGGAGCCACGCTGTCCCGAACACGGCGTGAAACTAGAGGCACAAACGGTCAGCCAGATGGTCGACCATACGCTGGCGTTGCCCGACGGCACGAAATTGCTGTTGTTAGCGCCGCTGATCGATGAGCGCAAAGGCGAGCACTTGCACGTGCTCGAGGGACTACGCGCGCAGGGCTACGTGCGGGCACGAATCGACGGCATCGTCGTCGAGCTGGACGAAGCGCCGACACTCAAGAAGAACGTGAAGCATACGATCGAAGCCGTGGTCGATCGCGTCGTCGCCCGTAAAGGTCAGGAACAGCGCTTAGCCGAATCGTTCGAGAACGCTATCAACCTCAGTAATGGTCTGGTGCGCGTGGTGACGATTCCCGACGAAGGCAAAGCCGCACAAGAGATCGTGTTCTCGTCGCGCTACGCCTGTACTCAATGTGGCTACAGTTTGTCCGAGCTCGAGCCGCGGCTATTCTCGTTCAACAACCCGGCCGGCGCTTGTCCCTCATGCGATGGTCTGGGCGTGCATCAATTCTTCGACCCAGCGCGCGTCATCAGCGATGCCACGCTACCGTTGCCGGCCGGCGCGATCCGCGGCTGGGATCGGCGCAACGCGTTCTATTTTCAAATGCTGGAGTCGCTGGCTAAGCATTACAAATTCGATCTGGACAAGCCGTTCCAAAGCTTGCCGAAGAAGGTTCGCGAAATCATTCTGCACGGCAGCGGCGACGAGCCAATCAAGTTCAGCTACCACGGCGATCGCGGCAGCGTGTACAAACGCACGCACGCGTTCGAAGGCGTCATTCCTAATATGGAGCGGCGTTATCGCGATTCCGAATCGGAATCGATCCGCGAGGAGCTGTCGAAGTATTTGAGCAATCGCCCGTGCGAGGCCTGCGGCGGCAGCCGCTTGAAACCGGAAGCGCGGCACGTGTACGTCGCCGAGAAACCGCTGCACGCGCTGACCGAGTTGCCCATCGGCAAAGCGCTGGCGTTCTTCGAGTCGCTCAATTTTGACGGCCAACGGCGCGAGATCGCCGCCAAGATCGTCAAGGAAATTCACAATCGTCTCGGTTTCTTGGTGAACGTCGGCCTCGACTACCTGACGCTCGCACGTTCGGCCGAAACCTTATCCGGCGGCGAAGCGCAACGCATTCGCTTGGCGTCGCAAATTGGCGCCGGCTTAGTCGGCGTCATGTACATCCTCGACGAGCCGTCGATCGGTCTGCATCAACGCGACAACTCGCGCCTGCTCGACACGCTACGCCATCTGCGCGATCTCGGTAACACCGTCATCGTCGTCGAACACGACGAAGACGCGATCCACGCCGCCGATTATGTGCTCGACGTCGGCCCCGGCGCCGGCGTGCACGGCGGCCAAGTCGTGGCGCAAGGTGTGCCCGACGAGATCATGCGCAACCCCAATTCGCTCACCGGCCAATACTTGAGCGGCCAACGCCGCATCGAAGTGCCGGAACGGCGCACGCCGTTCGATCGCGACCGGCAATTGATTATCCGCGGCGCCAGCGGCAACAACTTGAAGAACGTCGACGCCGCCATCCCTATCGGCCTGCTGACCTGCGTCACCGGCGTTTCCGGCTCCGGCAAATCCACGCTAATCAACGACACGCTCTACGCCGTCGCCGCGAAGCACTTGTACGACTCACACACCGAGCCGGCACCGCATAAAGCGATCGAAGGCCTCGACCAATTCGACAAGGTGGTCGATATCGACCAATCGCCGATCGGTCGTACGCCACGCTCGAACCCGGCGACCTACACCGGTTTGTTCACGCATATTCGCGATTTGTTTTCGGCCGTTCCGGAAGCACGCAGCCGCGGCTACGGCCCCGGCCGGTTTTCGTTCAACGTCCGCGGCGGTCGTTGCGAAGCCTGCCAAGGCGACGGCTTAATCAAGGTCGAGATGCACTTCTTGCCCGACGTTTATGTGTCGTGCGACGTCTGCAAAGGCAAACGCTACAACCGCGAGACGCTGGAAATTCATTACAAGGGCAAAACCATCGACGAAGTGCTGAAGATGACCGTCGAAGACGCGCTCGCCTTCTTCGAACCGATCCCAGTAATCCGGCGCAAGCTGGAGACGCTGATGGACGTCGGCCTGTCTTATATAACGCTCGGCCAGAGCGCGACCACGTTGTCCGGCGGCGAAGCGCAGCGCGTCAAGCTTGCCCGCGAATTGTCGAAACGCGATACCGGCCGCACCTTATACATTCTCGACGAACCGACTACCGGCCTGCACTTCCACGATATCCAACAACTCTTGGTCGTGCTCGCGCGTTTGCGCGATGCCGGCAATACCGTTGTCGTTATCGAGCACAACCTAGATGTGATCAAGACCGCCGATTGGTTGGTCGACTTGGGGCCAGAAGGCGGCAGCGGCGGCGGTGAAATCGTCGCCGTCGGCACGCCGGAGCAAATCGCCGAGAATCGTGCGTCGCACACCGGGCATTTTCTAAAACCGGTGCTCGTGCGTGCCGCCGAGCCGCAACGGAAGTTTGGCTAATTTAGTTAACCACAGGTAACGAACAATGTTGTTTGAGAAGTTCGTTACCGAAACCGAATCATGGTGGACCGGCTATTTAAAGCATATCGCCGCGCAACAACAATCAGGGAACACGGACTCTGGCGACGGGATTATTCTCTTTCCGAATATATTGCTGGTCACTGAATGTCAGAATTTCTTAATAGCTGAACTATTAGGTGCAACGAAATATTTCAAAGGACTTACAACTAAAAGACATAAAGAAACGTCTGTATACCGTTACCTAAGTCAATTTGACGACAAACCGCCTCAGCCTCTGATGCGTATGGATGGCCATACCGGTTTAAGATTTGTATGTCTTGCCCAAAACACAGATTTCGAAGTTGCCCAAAAGCGATTTCCATTTATTGAGCTGTATCCCTCAAAGTTGAATCACGTTGCTGGTAGAGGAAGTGTCCTTGATTTTGGGGAAAATTTTTCATCCTATTGTGTTGAGAATTCTGTATTAATTAATACGCAGGAAAATCTTTATAGGTGCAAAAGTATCCTCGAGCTTCTTATAGTCAAAAAAAATATATCTCGTGACAAACTAATTAATCTCTTCAAAGACGTCACCAAGGGAGCTGAAGTTAAAGCTGTACATACTGTTGCACAAGGGAAAGAAGAACGGCTTATTGTGGGCGGCCAATTTCAAAGCATGTACCTACTTCCAGGTCTTCACGAAACCACCATAGGAGAATTCATTCGAAACCATCCGGAAGTTATTCAAACGGCATTCCAGACATCACATTTTATATATGAGCCACACTTGACATGGCTGGAACACGATGGAAACGTTACGGATGATGCGATAAATCCTGACCTATTGGTGCAGCGTAACGACGGCTCTTACGACATATATGATTTAAAAACCGCGCTTTTAAATAAAAGATCAATCTTTCGGGGCAAAAGAAGAAGAAGACGATTCATTGATTGCGTGGAAGAAGGAGCGGCGCAGTTGGCCAATTACCGAGAATATTTTCTCTACCCAAAAAATAGAAAATTTGCGCAAGAAAAATATGGGATAGAAGTTAGGGACCCTCAACTTATTCTAGTGGTAGGCAACTGGGATAACGTCAATCATCAAGAAATCTCTGAAGCGACCCGAAGATATAAGAATATTAGTATTATCGACTTCGACACGTTAGCTCATATTTTCATGGGCGCAAACGAAGAACATAAATCCCGCTGAGCCAACAGAAAGAACCACCGGTACTAGCATTGCGTAATAGTCACAACTTGGGCGACAACTTCCGTCGAAGTTTGACAGTAAAAAGGCGCTCCTTTTACTGTCCAAACGGGCAGTTATTTTTCGGCTTTGCCGAGTAACTCCGCCACCCATTTTTCCCGCTTAGCCTAACGTCAGCACCAACCCGAACAGAATAGAAATGCCGGAAAAAGAATACGGCGGGCAATACTCATCTGGCCAAGGGCGACGATGTCGTTGCGAGACCTACGTGAGGGCACATCCCACACACCAACCAATACCTGCGATTTGCGGATCGCTTTAGCCGAACTCAATAATGTTCAGTGCCAGCGCCTTCGCCACCGCTTGGGTGCGATTGAAGGCGTTCAGCTTGGCGAATATTTCCTGGATGTGATATCTGGCGTTCCGCTCGCTGATGCCGAGAATGTTGGCGATTTCGGCATTGGTCTTGCCGTAGTGTAGCCAGCGCAAAATTTCCCTCTGACGATCGCTCAGCTCGAATTTCGGATTCGCCGGCGCGTCTTGCGCTTTGACATCTTCGATCGTCGTGTTGGCGCGTATTAGTGCGACGTGCAGGTGCGGGGTCAACCGGTTGAGCAAATACACATGCTTATCGCCGAGCCGCTCCGGCATGCGGATGAAGCAGAAAAAGCTGGTTAGCTCGCCCTGCAGATCGACCAGCCCATGAGCGGCAACGTTGCGATAATCATATTTACGTACATGCCTGAGCCAAGCATGGCTACGCCGGTAAACATCGGATCCGAGCTTTTCCTCTTCGTCGCCGTTGAACTCGATCAAGATCGGCGCGCGCAGCTGGCGCCAACGTTCCATCAACGGGCTATCGACACCGCCGTCCTGCTGGCGCAATGCATCGATCGCTTCACGCGGAAAGTTATGCAGCAACATGCGATAGCGCCTTACGCTGGTGTCGGCGATGTTGCCGATACCACAGCCCACACCGCCATGCGGGAAAACGTTTTGCAAACTACCGTTGGCGCAAGCAATAAACGCCTGCGCAGAACTCACTGCTTCGAGCTCGTCGATTACGTCGATAAGGGCGAGGCGCTGTTTCGCATCCAACGGCGAGCGTGCACTAGTTGAGGGTGTTTCGACTTTTGTTGCGCCTTGGTCGGCCATGTCACAACAATCTCCTCGCGGGTATAAATGGCGCAATACAAAACATGCAGACGAAATAGGATTATACCGTCTCTGAAAATCCGTTTATTTTCCCTAGGGGGAGATCCCTGAACTACTGTGCAAAAACCGAAAGCGGTTTTCAAAGAAGCGGCATATCGTCTTATATTTTGAAGCGCCAATTTGGTCAACTGACTACCTGGACAGTACGCGCTTTTACGCTGTTCGCATAGCACCTCTGAAAGCGTTGCCCCAAAAAAAGGGCGTCGTTACCGACACCCCTTTTTTACCCCGAAAATAGACGCCCTATTTCTTGCTCTTGCTAAATTTATCCAACTGATCTGCCGCCCATTTTTGCCCGCCGAGCCCGAACGCCAGCGCTAACGCGAACACGATACCGGCGAACAAAATCAAAAACGCCGGATAGAGAATTCCATTACCGACATCCATCTGCCCGAGTGCCATGATCACGACAAATACGGCGATCGCGTAACGCGTGACTCGACCCATGAGCTCCGAGTCCTGCATGCCGACATTGCGGGTGTAGGCGGTGACAGAATCAGCAGCGAAACGGGCGGCATATAGGCCGATGGTTAGAATCAGCACGGCGGAGATCACCTTCGGAATGAACAGCGTGATTTGACTGAAGAGCTCTGACAATACCGTCAGGCCGAATGAGTTGAACGCCGCCAATAACGTCATCAGAATTGCCAGCCAATACACTAATAGTCCAAGCACGTCGATGGTGCTCTTACGGATGCCGCCCTTCTTGAGGAAGTCATCGAGACCAGCGGCCTCAGTGATGGTGTTGAATCGGATCCCTTTGAGCCCGCGCACCACCACTAAAATGAGTAACTTGGCGACCAACCAACCGACAACCAGAATGACGATGGCACCAAGCAGCTTTGGCAAAAATAGGCTGAGCTCGAAGATGAAATTGTTTACCGAGGCAAGCACCACGTCCACCTGCTGTTCCATACTGCACCTCCGAATCGTTGTGATTCACAGCTAAAGTCTAGGCATCGCCGCTAACAATAGCTGTGCATTCGCTGCGTCTGAAAACAAGCCGCCGGCCTTTTCAACGACTTGTGCTTCTGGTCGCGCCGACTCGTCGACTTTCCGACACACGCGCTCTACCATGCCGCGGCATAAAACCAGACAACGGGGATCGCATGTCACAGAGTAACGGCTCGCTTAAAGCCATCTTCTTTGCACTCGGCGCCAACCTAGGGATCGCGCTCGCTAAATCGGCGACCGCTTGGTACACGACCTCGAGCGCCATGTTGGCGGAAGCGATTCACTCGTTCGCCGATTGCACCAACCAGTTACTCCTGCTGGTCGGCATGAACCGCGCGAACAAACCGGTGACCGAGCAACATCCGTTGGGTCACGGCAAAGCGATCTTCTTTTATTCATTCATAGTGGCATTACTTCTGTTCAGCGTCGGCGGCGCATTTGCGATCCACGAAGGCATCGACAAGTTGACGCATCCGCATACGCCGAACGCACCTTGGGTCGCGGTCGTTGTGCTTACCATCTCGATCGCGCTGGAGCTGGCATCGCTGCGGGCGGCGTTGGCTGAAGTGCGGCGGATTCGTGGGCAACGAACATTTTGGCGCTGGTTCAAAGAGAGCCGGCAAAGCGAGCTGATTGTCGTCACCGGCGAAGACATCGCCGCCCTAATTGGTCTAGCGCTGGCGTTGGTCGCGATTCTGGCGACTATCGCCAGCGGCAATCCGTTATACGATGCGCTCGGCACCATCGCTATTGGTGCGGTACTAATTCTGGTGGCGGCGGCAATCGGTATCGAAGTAAAAAGTCTGCTGATTGGCGAAAGCGCCGATCCGGCGACCGTCGCGGCGCTGCAGAAATTTTTGAGCGAACGTCCGCAAGTGGCGCAGGTCTATCGCTTGATTACATTGCAGTTCGGCATGCAACTCATGCTCGCTACTAAAGTGCGCATGCGTGAGCAAGGCTCGGCGCAAAAGCTGATCGACGATATCAATCAGGTCGAGCGCGAACTGAAGGCCGCATTTCCGGAAGTGCGGTGGATTTTCTTCGAACCGGACAGCACCGACTAACCGTCTACCATGACCGTCAGAAAAACCATCGACAAAGGCCGCGTACCGGTCAAGCTGTGGACCGACGACATCGATCCGCAAGCGCTACAACAGCTGATCAACGTCGCTCAGCTGCCGATCGTGCACAGCCATGTGGCGGCGATGCCCGATGTGCACGCCGGCATCGGTGCCACAGTCGGCAGCGTGATCCCGACCAAAGCGGCGATCATTCCGGCGGCGGTCGGTGTCGATATCGGCTGCGGTATGAACGCCGTACGACTGACGTTAGGCGCCGACGATTTGCCGGACAATCTCGCCCGCGTGCGCAACGCCATCGAAGCGGCCGTGCCGGTCGGCTTCGATCAACATGACTTCGACAAAGTTCACGGTTCAGCGCACGCGCGACTGGCGCGCAAACTCGACGATCGCTTGAATACGATCGTCGGTAAGCATCCGGGTTTAATGAAGATGCAGCGCCAATTCAACCAGACGTGGATTACCCAGCTCGGTTCGCTCGGCGGCGGCAATCATTTTATCGAGCTGTGCCTGGACGAAGCGAATCGCGTCTGGATCATGCTGCACTCGGGATCGCGCGGCATCGGCAACGTCATGGGCCGCTACTTCATCACCGCCGCGCGCAAAGAAGCGGAACGTAATAAACTGCGATTACCGGACAAGGATCTCGCTTGGTTCGCCGACGGCTCGGCGTTGTTCACCGACTATGTCGAGGCGGTCGACTGGGCACAAGACTACGCGCTACTCAACCGCCGCCGCATGATGGAGTTGATCATCGAAGCGATCCAGCCGCAGTTACCGTCGTTCAAGACCGACGGCGAAGCGATCAACTGTCACCATAATTACGTCGCCCGCGAAACGCACTTCGGCGAAAAACTATTCATCACGCGCAAGGGCGCGATCTCGGCGCGCGCCGGCGAAATGGGCATTATTCCCGGCAGTATGGGTGCGAAGAGCTACATTGTCCGCGGTAAAGGCAACCCCGAATCGTTTTGCTCCTGCTCGCACGGTGCCGGCCGGCGCATGAGCCGCACGGAAGCGAAGAAGCGCTTCGACCGCCACGATCTAGCGAAACAAACGGAAGGCGTGGAATGTCGCAAGGATGGCGGCGTGGTCGACGAAATTCCGGCAGCGTATAAGGACATCGACCAAGTGATGGCGTATCAGACCGATTTGATCGAAATCGCGCATACTTTAAAACAGGTGGTATGCGTCAAGGGATAGAGTGAACACCAAGACGGTTGCAAGTTTCCTCCGCTACCCGTAAGCCGCTGCTATTAGACTTACAAAACAGCGGCACGCCATCCGGATCGAACACGACTGGGGTGCGATTTGAATTCCGGCAGTGCTTTACGATTGGGATATTGTTACCTGATCCCCCACTGCCACGCGCAACAGTTTCGCGGCACTGGCTCTGTTCGTGGCGATCTCGACAAGGCCGTTCGAGTTCTCGTACCAAAACGGCTCGCCGACCGGAACGGCGGTAAAAACTTCAGCAAAACGCAGCCGCCGACCGCCAACAATAAGCGCAGCATGGCGTGCCAGCGTCGACGCACGCAGGCCGGTAATGACGTTCCCGTAGTGATCGATATAAACAACTGCCGGTAGGTCGTCCGGCCAATCACCCGACGGTTGCGTCAACTCCGCCGGAACGCAATCCGGCCAATCGCCGCGCGCGAGCTTGGCGGCGATCGGTGCGAATAAATCGCGGCCGTGAAAACTCGTCGACAAGCGCTCGGGCCGCCAATTAATCATCCAAACATCTTTTCGTTGTGCCCGACGAGCGATGATGTGAAACAAACCATTGTCCGGCCCCACATACCAACGGCAGTCAGCCTTCATCATCACTGCTGCGCGATCACCGCCGACGCCAGGGTCGATCACGCCGACAAATACGGTGGAACGGGGATAGTCGGCGGCCAACGCCGGCAGCAAATACGCACCGGCACGAATGTCGAAATCGGGTACTGTGTGCAGCAGGTTGATCACTGGAATGTTCGGTGTCTCGCGCGAAAGCACCGTGTGCATCTGCCCAACATATGGGTCAGCCAATCCGAAGTCAGTGAACAGAACGATCATGCGCATCCCTCGCAGAGAAAAAAATACAGGGGAAATCTTTTTCAGATCCCGTAAAAGAAAAAGCCGGGCTATGCCCGGCTTTCATTGTACGTCGAACTGATGCGACGATTATTCGGCTGATGCCTTTGCGGTCTTCTTCTTAGCCGTCGCCTTCTTGGTTTTCTTCGCGGTCTTTGCTGGTGCAGCCTCCGTGCTTGGCGCTTCTTCAGCAGCCTTAGCTGGCGTCAAATCCACCAACTGAACCAACGCCATCGGCGCGGCATCACCGGCGCGAAAACCGGATTTCAAGATGCGCAGGTAACCACCCGGGCGTGTCTTAAAACGCTGACCGAGATCGGCGAATAACTTGCCGACTACGTCACGATCGCGCAGACGCGAGAAGGCGAGACGACGGTTGGCGAGACTCGGGGTCTTGCCTAGGGTGATGAGCGGTTCGGCAACTTTGCGCAGCTCTTTGGCCTTCGGCAAGGTCGTGAACAACTGCTCGTGCTTCAGCAGCGAGACCGCCATGTTGCGCAACATCGCTTCGCGATGGGCGGTGGTGCGGTTCAGTTTACGACCGCTATGTCTATGACGCATGGTGGTATCCCGTTAGCCTTGTGGGCCTTTATCGCCCAGCTTGTCTTTGAGTTGTGTCGGCGGCCAGTTCTCGAGGCGCATGCCGAGCGAGAGACCGTGCTGCGCGAGCACGTCTTTGATCTCGGTCAGCGACTTCTTGCCAAGGTTCGGCGTCTTCAGCAGTTCGAATTCGCTGCGTTGGATCAGGTCGCCGATATAGAAGATGTTCTCGGCCTTCAAGCAATTGGCCGAACGCACGGTCAGCTCGAGATCGTCGACCGGGCGCAGTAACAACGGATCCATGTCCGGCTCGCGCTTCAGTTCCTGGCGCGCATCCGGGCTCTTCAAATCGACGAAAATCGAGATCTGATCTTGCAGAATGTTGGCGGCGCGGCGGACCGCTTCTTCCGGATCGATCGAGCCGTTGGTCTCGATGTCGAGCACCAACTTGTCGAGGTCGGTGCGTTGTTCAACGCGGGCGTTCTCGACGGTGTACGACACGCGACGGATCGGGCTGAACGAAGCGTCGAGTTGCATGACGCCGATCGAGCGGCCTTCGCCTTGCGGACGCGCCGTCACTGGCTGGTAACCGCGGCCACGGAACACCTTGAGCTCGGCGTTGAGCGAGACACTCTTGGTCAGGGTCGCGATCACGTGATTCGGGTCGACGATCTCGACGTCGTGCTCGGCGGCGATGTCGCCGGCAGTAACAAGGCCCGGGCCCTTTTTATTGAGCTTGAGCGTGGTCTGTTCGCGGCCGTGCATGCGCAGCGACAAGCCTTTCAAGTTCAGCAAGATTTCGATGACGTCTTCCTGCACGCCCTCGATGGTCGAGTACTCGTGCAAGACGCCGTCGATCTTGACCTCGGTGACCGCAGCACCCGGCATCGACGACAACAAGATGCGGCGCAGTGCGTTGCCGAGCGTGTAACCGAAGCCACGTTCGAGCGGCTCGAGCGTGATCTTGGCGTGCGTCGGCGACAGGGCCTCGACATTCACATGTCGCGGCTTGAGAAAATCGGTTGCAGTGCTCTGCATGATCCGTCCTCGTGATACTAAAATTGCTACTACTTGGAGTACAGCGCGACCACCAGGCTTTCGTTAATGTCAGCCGGGAGATCGGACCGCTCAGGAGCGGCCTTGAAGGTGCCCTTCATGCCTTTGGTGTCGACGTCGACCCAGTCCGGGAAACCGCGTTGTTCAGCAGCTTCGAGCGCAGCCTTGATACGCAGCTGCTCACGCGCACCTGGGGCAATCTCAAGGGTGTCGTTGGCCCGAACTTGGTACGCGGGAATGTTCACGCGCTTGCCATTCACCATGATCGCGTTATGACGCACCAGCTGACGCGCCTCGGTGCGGGAAATGCCGAAACCCATGCGATAGGCGACGTTGTCGAGACGACCCTCAAGCAGCTTCAACAGGTCAACACCGGTCGAACCCTTGTGCTGCGAGGCTTCTTTGTAATAGTTCTCGAACTGACGCTCAAGCACGCCGTAGATGCGACGGAGCTTTTGCTTCTCGCGCAACTGCAGGCCGTAATCCGATACCCGCGAACGGCGTTGACCGTGCTGACCGGGGGCATAGGCGCGCTTCTCGACCGGACAACGGTCGGTGAAGCACTTCTCGCCCTTCAGGAATAACTTGCCACCTTCACGCCGGCACAGACGGCATTTTGCATCGATGTAACGCGCCACTTTATTCTCCTCGCGTTAGACGCGACGCCGCTTGGCCGGACGGCAGCCATTATGCGGAATCGAGGTAACGTCGATAATATTGCTGATCTCGTAGCCCAACGCGTGCAACGCACGCACGGCCGATTCACGGCCGGGGCCGGGACCTTTAATCCGGACTTCGAGGCTCTTCACCCCGTACTCTTGCGCCGCCCGACCGGCCTTGTCGGCCGCAACCTGCGCGGCGAACGGCGTGCTCTTGCGCGAACCCTTGAAGCCGGCGCCACCGCACGTTGACCAGGACAAGACGTTGCCCTGACGATCGGTGATCGAAATGATCGTGTTGTTGAACGAGGCGTGCACGTGCACGATGCCCTCGGACACGTTCTTCTTCGTGCGCTTCTTAACGGCGGCCTTAGGGGCAGCCGCGGTTTCCGGTGTGTTCGCCATATATTAAGTAGGTCCTTAGGTCGAGGGGGCGGCTTTACGGATCACGCCCTTGCGCGGGCCCTTACGGGTGCGCGAATTGGTACGGGTACGTTGGCCCCGGACCGGCAGACCGCGGCGGTGGCGCATGCCACGATAAGTGCCGAGGTCCATCAAACGTTTAATGTTCATCGAGATCTGGCGACGCAGATCGCCTTCCACCGTGATCTTGGCCACTTCGATGCGGAGCTGATCGACTTGAGCGTCGGTCAGGTCTTTGACCTTGGTATTGCCGGGAATGTTAGCGGCGACGCATAAGCGCTTCGCCACCGACCGGCCGATGCCGTAGATCGCCGTGAGGCCGATCTCGATGTGCTTCTGGTTCGGAATATTGATGTTGGCTATACGCGCCATAGTCCTATCTCTGCCCGGGAATACGCGAAAACGCGCAAATTTACTGTTCTAAAAGGTAAAAAGCAACCTTAGCCTTGACGCTGCTTGTGCGTCGGATCGGAACAAATCACCCGAACCACGCGTTTGCGCCGCACAATCTTGCAGTTACGGCACATTTTCTTAACCGATGCTCTGACTTTCATTGCAATTCTCCAGCCGCTTACCGCGGTAACCCCATACCCCCGCCGCCGGTTAAATTGGCCTTGCGGAGCAAACTTTCGTACTGCCGAGACATCAGGTGCGCCTGCACCTGCGCCATGAAATCCATACAAACGACGACTACGATCAACAGCGACGTACCGCCGAAATAAAATGGAACGTTCCAATTCACGATCAAGAATTCGGGTAACAAGCACACGAGCGTGATGTAAATTGCACCGACCAATGTTAACCGCGTCATCACGCCGTCGATGTAGTTGGCCGTCTGATCGCCTGGCCGAATGCCCGGGATAAAAGCGCCGGACTTCTTCAAATTATCAGCGGTTTCCTTTGGATTGAACACCAGCGCTGTGTAGAAAAAACAAAAGAACACGATCGCCGAGGCGTACAACACCACATAAATCGGCTGACCCGGCGATAGCGTGGTCGCAATATTCGCTAACCAGCCTCCAGCCCCATCAGACTTGCCAAGCCAGCCCACCACCGTCGACGGCAATAAGATGATACTCGACGCAAAGATCGGCGGAATTACACCGGCCATATTGATCTTAAGCGGCAAATGGCTGCTCGATCCGGCCATCATGCGCCGACCTTGTTGGCGCTTGGCATAATTAACAGTAATGCGTCGCTGCCCACGCTCAACCAACACCACAAACCAGGTCACGGCAATTGCGATCACGAATAACACCAACGCGAATAACGGTTGGAATGTACCGCGGCTGACGAGATCCAGCGTATGAACCAATGCACCGGGTAAGCCGGCAACGATACCTGAAAAAATGATCATCGAGATGCCATTACCGATGCCGCGCTCAGTGATCTGTTCACCCAGCCACATCAGGAACATCGTGCCAGTGACCAACGTCACCACGGTCAGCACGCTAAAGGCGATACCAGGCGATACCACTACGCCCTGCTTCTGCAGCGCAATCGCGATACCGAGCGACTGCACCATCGCTAACAACACCGTGCCATAGCGCGTGTACTGCGTAATCTTGCGACGGCCGGATTCGCCTTCCTTCTTCAGCTGTTCAAGCGCCGGAATCGCCGACGACATTAGCTGAACAATGATCGATGCCGAAATATACGGCATAATTCCGAGGGCAAACACCGAAAACCGCTGCAGCGCGCCACCCGAAAACATGTTGAACAGGCCAACGATCGAGCCTTGTGTGTTTTCGAATAACTTACTCAGCGCACTGGGGTCTATTCCAGGTACCGGAATATAGGTACCGATACGATAAACCACCAACGCGCCCAGCAGGAACAGAATCCGTTGCTTGAGATCCGTTAACTTACCGAGGTTACCAAGACCTCCGAGACGCGCGCTCTGGCTGCTCATTACTCTTCGACTTTGCCGCCAGCTTGTTCGATCGCCGCGCGTGCACCCTTGGTGACGCCGAGACCCTTAATCGTTACCGCCTTAGTCAAACTGCCGGCAAGATAGACCTTGGCACGCAGTGCCTGATCGGCAACCAAGTTTGCCTTTTTCAGCACGGCGAGATCGATCACGGCGTCTTTCAGACGCGCGAGATCACCAATGCGTACTTCAGCGGTGTCCTTACTCGTCAGCGAATTGAAGCCACGCTTCGGCAAACGACGTTGCAACGGCATTTGACCGCCTTCGAAACCGACTTTGTGATAACCGCCGGCGCGAGCGCGTTGACCTTTATGACCGCGACCGCTGGTTTTACCTAAGCCAGAGCCGACGCCGCGACCGACGCGCTTTGGCGTCGGCTTGGACCCGCGAGCGGGCTTGATATCGTTGAGACGCATAATTTTGATCTCTCTAAACTCTTTTACGTCGTGCCTGTCGTTGTTGGCGATACCGCGGGATTACCCCGGCTCACCCTCAACCTTAACCATGTAGCTAACTTCGTTGATCATGCCACGCACCGACGGCGTATCTTCGAGCTCCCGCGTATGACGAATGCGGCGTAGGCCTAAGCCGCGCACACATGCCATATGGCGCTTGCCGGTACCGAATGGACTCTTTACTAATGTGACGCGGAGTTTTTTCTTGCTCATGGCAACCTCTAGCCCGTGATCTCTTCGGTCTTCTTGCCACGCTTGGCGGCGACCTTCGACGGACTCTGAATCGTCGTCAATGCCTTGATAGTAGCGCGCACCACGTTGACCGGGTTACGCGAACCGATGCACTTGGCCAATACGTCTTGCACACCTGCCACTTCGAACACCGCGCGCATGGCACCGCCGGCGATGATACCGGTACCGACCGACGCCGGTCTCATAACAACGCGCGCGGCACCGAAGCGAACAACCGTCGCATGATGCAGCGTCGGCCCTTTGAGATCGATGCGCACCATATTGCGGCGTGCCGATTCCATCGCCTTAGCGACAGCGGCGGGCACTTCACGCGCCTTACCGGAACCGATACCAACGCGACCGGCGCCATCACCGACAACGGTGAGCGCCGAGAACGCGAAAATACGGCCACCCTTAACGACTTTGGCGACACGACGGATGCTGACGAGCTTCTCGTTAAAGTTGTCGCCGCGTCCTTCCTGTTCGATGTATGCGCTCATGTGATTCCTCAGAACTCCAAGCCGTTTTCACGCGCGGCATCGGCCAACGCTTTGATGCGACCGTGATAGGCAAAACCGGAACGGTCAAAAGAGACCTTCTTAATGCCGGCCTTGACTGCCTTCTCGGCAATGCGCTTACCGATGACCTTGGCAGCTTCAATATTACCACCGGACTTCAACGCCTTGCGCACTTCGACCTCGACACTCGAGGCCGACGCGAGCACTTTGGCGCCGGTGTTGTCGATGATCTGCGCGTAGATGTGTTGGCCGGTGCGGTGCACGGTCAAACGTTCTACGTTCAAGTCGCGGATGCGGCGGCGGATGCGCTGCGCGCGGCGATCGCGCTTTTCTGTTTTCGTATGCATAGTCTCTGACCCGAAACCTTATAAGTTCCCTGGGATTACTTCTTCTTCGCTTCTTTACGGACGACGGCTTCGTCGGAGTAACGCACACCCTTGCCTTTATAAGGCTCAGGCGGGCGATAGTCGCGGATTTCAGCGGCGACTTGGCCAACCATCTGCTTGTCGGAACCACGTACGATCAAATTCGTCTGGTCCGGCGCTTCGATAGTGATCCCTTCCGGGATTGAATACACGATCGGGTGCGAGTAGCCGAGCGTCAAGTTCAGCTTCTTGCCCTGAACGGCTGCACGGAAACCGACACCGATGATAGTCAGCTTCTTCTCGAAGCCTTTAGTCACCCCAGTGACCATATTGTTCACCAGCGCGCGTGTCGTACCCGATACAGCGCGGGCGAGATGACTCTCGGTAGAACGCTGGACTTGTAACTGACCGTCAGCCTGCATCAGCTTAATCAATGGATGAAGATCGTGCTTGAGCTCGCCCTTCGGTCCCTTGATGCTCACATGATTACCGGCGAGTTTGACTTCGACCCCCTTGGGGATCACGACCGGATTTTTTGCGACTCTGGACATAGGCCAATCCTTAAAAAATGCGCGCGCCAAGCGCGCTTCGGCTCGCTTCCCTCTCCCCACGGGAGAGGGAATGAGGGTGAGGGCTGCCAACGTTCAGCACACTTTCCCTCACCCCGGCCCTCTCCCGTAGGGAGAGGGAGAATTTGTTCGCTGATGCGACCATAACTATGAAACGACGCAGAGAACTTCGCCGCCGAGCCCGGCTGCCTTCGCAGCACGTTCGCTCATGATGCCCTTCGGCGTCGAGATGATGGCGATACCGAGGCCACCATCGACCCGCGGCAACTCGTCCTTGCCGCGATACAGTCGACGGCCAGGAACGCTCATGCGCTTGATGCGTTCGATAACCGGACGACCTTCGAAGTACTTAAGGGTGACCTCAAGCACCGGCTTAACGCCTGGAATTTCAGCAAAACCTTCAATGTAGCCTTCGTCCTTCAGCACTTTGGCGATCGCGCGCTTGACGCTCGACGCCGGCATCTGGACGGACACCTTCTCCGCGGTCTGGCCGTTGCGGATGCGGGTCAACATATCGGCAATAGGATCGGTCATCATGATTTATTTTCTCCGATTACCAGCTTGCCTTGACCACGCCCGGGGCGTCGCCACGCATCATGACTTTGCGCAGTTCGTTACGCGCTAGGCCAAATTTACGGTAGTAACCGCGCGGCCGGCCGGTGAGCTGGCAGCGGTTGCGGATACGGGTGTTGGCGGAATCGCGCGGCAACTTTTGCAGCTTGATCATCGCCGCGTCGCGCTCTTCCGGCGACAGCTTGATGTTCTTGCACGCTTCGCGCAGCTCGGCGCGACGGACGGCAAACTTGACCGACAGCGCCTTGCGTCGCTTGTCGCGCTCGATCATGGATCTCTTCGCCATTTCGCTCTAGCTCCGGATCGGAAATTTAAAACCGTCCACCAACAACACCCGGGCCTCTTCATTGGTCCTGGCAGTGGTGACGATGGTGATGTCGAGCCCACGGATCGCATCGACCTTGTCGAAGTCGATCTCGGGGAAAATGATCTGCTCTTTGATGCCGAGCGAATAGTTGCCGCGACCGTCGAACGACCGCGACGGCAAGCCGCGGAAGTCGCGAATACGCGGGATCGCTACGTTGATCAAGCGGTCGAGGAATTCGTACATGCGCGCACCACGCAGCGTGACGCGGCAGCCGATCGGCCAATTCTCGCGCACCTTGAAGACCGCGACCGACTTGCGGGCGCGCGTGATCTGTGGCTTCTGGCCGCTGATCTGCATCATGTCGCCGGCAGCGTTGTCGATGATCTTCTTGTCCGTCATCGCCTCGCCCACGCCCATGTTGAGCGTGATCTTGGTGATGCGCGGAACTTGCATGACGTTCTTGTAACCGAAACGCTCTTTCAGCGCCGGCACAACCGTCTTCCGATAATGTTCTTGCAGTCTGGTCATAGTCGTTACTTCACGTCCGCTACTTCGCCACTCTTTCTGAAGAAGCGCACTTTTTTGCCGTCCTCGAGGGTACGGTAGCCAACGCGCTCACCCTTACCGCTGCTGGCGTTGAACAGCGCGATCTTCGACACATGAATCGGCGCCTCTTTCTCGACGATCCCACCGGTGACGTTACGTTGGGGGTTCGGCTTGGTATGGCGCTTGACCACGTTTACGCCTTCGACAATTACTTTGTCGTTGGCCAGCACGTTCGTCACGGTGCCGCGCTTGCCGCGGTCCTTACCGGTACGGACGATGACTTGGTCGCCTTTGCGAATCTTCATATCAATATCACCTTATCTTCCGACTCCCCCTCCCCTTCAGGGGGAGGGCTAGGGGTGGGGGTGGGTCTCGTTCGGGTTCTGCACTAAACCCACCCCCATCCCCGCCCTTCCCCCTGAGGGGGAAGGGAATTATAAAACTTCAGGCGCCAACGAAATAATCTTCATGAACTGCTCGTTACGCAGCTCGCGCGTTACCGGTCCGAACACACGTGTGCCGAGCAGTTCGCGCTTGTTGTCGAGCAATACGGCGGCGTTCTCATCGAAGCGGATGACCGAGCCATCGGGCCGGCGTACACCCTTGCGGGTACGTACGATCACGGCATCGTACACGTCGCCCTTCTTCACTTTGCCGCGCGGAATCGCTTCCTTCACGCTAACCTTGATGACGTCGCCGATGTTGGCGTAGCGCCGCTTCGAGCCGCCCAGCACTTTAATGCACTGGATGTTCTTGGCGCCGCTGTTGTCGGCCACCGTGAGCTGGGTCTGTACCTGGATCATTGTCCGACCTCAATATAGATTTTGACCGACTCCCCCTCTCCCTTCGGGAGAGGGCAAGGGGTGAGGGCTGCTTCAGTCGCCACTAACGTTATCACCAGCACACCTCTAAACTTCGCGCGCGCGTTCAATCACTTTGACGAGCCGCCATGTCTTGGTCTTCGACAACGGCCGGCACTCTTCGATCTGCACTAAATCGCCTTCTTTGCAGTCGTTGTTCTCATCGTGCGCGTGCAGCTTGGTCCGGCGGCTCATTAACTTGCCATAAACCGGATGCTGCAGCCGACGTTCGACCTGCACGGTGATCGTCTTGTGCATCTTGTTGCTCGTTACCCGGCCGGTCACGGAACGCGCCGTGCGGGTGACAGAACCTTCTGCTTTCGCCTGTTCGCTCATGCTTGTTTCGACTTCTCGGTCATGATGGTGCGCAGGCGGGCGATATCACGCCGCACTTTGCGCAGGTTCGCATTGTTCGCGAGCTGACCTGTCGCATGCTGCATGCGCAGGTTGAATTGCTCGCGCAGCAGGCCTTGAAGCTCTTCATTTTGCTTCGCCTGGTCCAGCGCGCGTATGTCTTTTGCCTTCATACCCTACACCCGCGTCACGAACATCGTTTTGAGCGGCAACTTCGCCGCGGCCAGTGCAAACGCTTCACGCGCTTGCGCCTCGTTCACACCTTCCATTTCATAGAGCACCGCGCCCGGCTTGATCACCGCGACCCAGAACTCGACGTTACCCTTACCGCTACCCATACGAACTTCGAGTGGCTTCTTCGTCACCGGCTTATCTGGGAACACCCGGATCCAAACACGGCCACCGCGTTTAATGTAATGCGTCAGCGCGCGTCGACCGGCTTCAATCTGGCGCGAAGTCAACCGACCGCGATCGGTCGACTTCAGACCAAACTCGCCGAAGCTGACCTTGCTGCCACGATGGGCCAGGCCGCGGTTACGACCCTTGTGTTGCTTGCGATACTTGGTGCGCTTAGGTTGCAGCATTGTCCATACCCATAGATTTTCACCAACTCCCCCTCCCCTTCAGGGGGAGGGCAAGGGGTGGGGGTGGGTGTCGCTACGTTCGCAGCCACACACAACCCACCCCCACCCTAACCCTCCCCCTGAGGGGGAGGGAATATATATTAAGCTAAGCAGCCGCGCCTTTCTTGGCGGCTTCGGCATCTTCTAACTTCGGCTCATCTTTATCGAAGATTTCGCCCTTGAAGATCCAGATCTTTACACCGATCACACCGTACGTGGTGTGCGCTTCGGCGGTTCCGTAATCGATATCGGCGCGCAGCGTATGCAGCGGCACGCGACCTTCGCGGTACCACTCAGTGCGGGCGATTTCAGCGCCGTTCAAGCGGCCGGCGACCATGATCTTGATGCCGAGCGCGCGCAGGCGCATGGCGTTGGTCACGGCGCGCTTCATCGCGCGGCGGAACATGATGCGCTTTTCCAGCTGCTGAGCGATGTTCTCGGCCACCAACTGCGCGTCGAGCTCCGGCTGGCGCACTTCTTCGACGGCTACCGTGACCGGCACGCCGGCGAGCTTCGACAACTCGAAGCGTAACTTCTCGATATCCTCACCCTTCTTACCGATAACGATACCGGGGCGGGCGGTGTGCACCGTGATGTTGACGCTCTGCGCCGGTCGCTCGATGATGATCGAGCTCACAGCAGCGTGCGCCAACTTCGCTTTCAGAAAGCTGCGCAACTTCAGGTCAGCGACGAGATTGGTTTTGTAGCCGCCGCTGTTGGCGTACCAACGGGCGCTCCAATCGCGAATGACGCCTAAGCGAAAACCAATCGGATTAACTTTCTGTCCCATTACTTGCCTCCCCGTGCGCTCGACTTCTTATCGCCGACGATCACGGTGATATGACAGGTGTGCTTCAGAACGCGTACGCCACGACCTTTGGCGCGCGCATGGAACCGTTTCAACGATGGGCCGACGTCGACCATGATCGTCTGCACCCGGAGCTCGTCGACGTCGGCGCCGACATTGTGCTCGGCGTTGGCGATCGCTGACTCCAGCACTTTACGGATCGGCTTGGCGGCCTTCTTGGTCGAAAACTGCAGCAGCTCGAGAGCGCGCGCGACCGTGAGACCACGAACTTGATCCGCCACCAGCCGGCCCTTTTGGGCCGAGAGGCGCTGATACTTAAGAATTGCGGTAGCTTCCATCGTTTACTCCGCTGTCGCCTTGCGATCGGCCGAGTGACCCTTGAACGTCCGGGTCGGCGCGAACTCGCCGAGCTTATGACCGACCATGTTCTCGGTGATGATCACCGGTACATGCTGGCGGCCGTTATGCACGGCAATCGTTAAGCCCACGAAATCGGGCGTAACCGTGGAACGGCGCGACCAGGTCTTGATCGGCTTCTTGCTGCGTTCCGCCATCGAACGTTCGACCTTCTTGGAAAGGTGGGCGTCGACGAAAGGACCTTTTTTGACTGAACGTGGCACGTCAGACTCCTCTTACTTCTTCTTGCGTCGGTGCACGATCATGCTATCCGTGCGCTTGTTGTGACGCGTCTTGTAACCCTTGGTCGGCGTACCCCACGGGCTGACCGGATGACGACCGCCCTTGGTACGACCTTCACCACCACCGTGCGGATGATCCACCGGATTCATGGCGGTACCGCGAACGGTCGGGCGGATACCGCGCCAACGCGAGGCACCGGCCTTACCCAACTTGCGCAAGCTGTGCTCCGAGTTGCCGACTTCACCGACAGTGGCGCGGCAATCGACGTGCACCTTACGCACTTCACCGGAACGCAACCGCAGCTGCGCGTAATCACCTTCGCGCGCGACCAGCTGCAGCGCGGCGCCGGCGGCGCGGGCCAACTGGGCACCGCGGCCGGGCTTCAATTCGACGCAATGGACGGTGCTGCCGACCGGTATGTTCTTGAGCGGCAGCGTGTTGCCGACCTTGATCGGCGACTGCGGGCCCGACATCAACTGGGTGCCGGCCTTCACGCCGTTCGGCGCAATGATGTAACGGCGCTCGCCATCGGCGTACAGCATCAGCGCGATGTTGGCGCTGCGGTTCGGATCGTACTCTAGCCGCTCGACTTTGGCCGGGATACCGTCCTTATCGCGCTTGAAATCGATGATGCGATAGTGACGCTTGTGCGCGCCGCCCTGATGGCGCACGCAGATGCGGCCGTGGTTGTTACGACCGCTGCCCTTCGACTTGCGCGCGAGCAACGGCGCGTACGGTTCGCCTTTGTGCAGGTCGGGATTGACGACCTTGACGACGCCGCGGCGTCCGTTGGATGTCGGTCTGATTTTAACCAGCATTGTCTTGCCCTTTAGGCCTGTTGTCCCAGAAAGTCGATGTCCTGACCGGGCTTAAGGCTGACATAGGCCTTCTTCCAGTCGCTGCGCTTACCCGCTTTACGACCTGCACCCTTGGTCTTGCCCTTCATGTTGGTCACTCGGACCGATTCCACTTGGACGTTGAACATCTTCTCGACCGCCGCCTTGATCACCGGCTTAGTCGCGTCGCGCCGAACTTCGAGCACGATCTGGCTGTGTTTGTCGGCCAGGCGCGTACTCTTTTCAGAGACATGCGGCGCCAGAATGACGTGAAACAGTTGTTCCTGATTGATCTTCGTGCTCATGCGAGCCATGCCTCGAAACGCTTCAGCGCCCCGGCTGTCATCACTACTTTCTCATGCCGCAACAGACTGAACGGGTCAGCCGCGCTTACCGGGCGAACATCCACCTTGTGCAGATTGCGCGCGGCGAGTGCCAAACCGTCGTCGGCGACCTCGGTCACGATCAACACATCCGGAGCATCGAGGCCCTTCAACTTAGCGACCATCTCTTTCGTCTTCGACTGCGGCAGCGTGAAATCAGCAACCGCGATCAGGCGGCCGCTACGCAACAGCTCGGACAAGATCGAGCGCACCGCGCCGCGGAACATCTTGCGGTTCACTTTGTGCGTAAAGTTCTCATCCGGCGTGCTCGGGAAAATCTTGCCGCCGCCGCGCCACAACGGGCTGCGGATGGTACCAGCACGCGCCGAACCTGTGCCCTTCTGGCGGAACGGTTTGCGACCGCCACCGCGGACTTCCGAACGGGTCAGTTGCTTACGCGTGCCCTGACGGCCATTCGCTTGGAAGGCGATGACGACCTGGTGCACCAGCGCCTGGTTGTAGGTCGCGCCGAAGACGGCATCGGAGACTTCGATCTCCGAACCCTGCTTCTTGCCCGACTCATTTGTAAGGGTAACTTTCATGGTTTACCTGGCCCTGACTATTTCTTCGTGCTCTTCGCGGTCTCTTTAACCGGCGCTTTCACTTTATTCTTCACGCTCGGCTTAATGAACACGTCCGCACCCTTAGCACCCGGTACCGCGCCCTTCACCAGCAACAAGCTGCGCTCGACATCGACCTGAATCACTTCGAGGTTCTGTTGAGTCGCCGTGGCGTCGCCTAAATGGCCAGCCATTTTCTTGCCGGGGAACACGCGGCCTGGCGTCTGGCGTTGGCCGATAGAGCCAGGCGCCCGATGCGACAGCGAGTTACCGTGGGTCGCACGGCCACCGCGGAAATGATGGCGCTTAATAACACCAGCGAAACCTTTACCGATCGAGGTACCTTGCACATCGACATAACTGCCAACGGCAAAAATGTCTGCCTTAATCTCAGTACCGGCCTTGAGCTCAGCACCTTCGCTTTCTTTCAACCGGAACTCGTGCAGTGCACGACCCGGAGCGACACCGGCCTTGGCATAATTACCTGCCAATGCCTTCGACACGCGATCCGCACGCCGCTCACCAACTGTGAGCTGCACCGCGCGATAACCGTCGGTTGCCACTTCTTTCACGCGCGTGACTCGATTACCAGCCACTTCGAGCACCGTTACTGGAACGACCGCGCCATCCTGTGCGAACACGCGGGTCATGCCGATTTTCTTACCGATCAATCCGAGCGCCATAATCGTTGCCTCAGCTCAGCTTGATTTCGACGTCCACGCCAGCGGCGAGGTCGAGTTTCATCAACGCGTCGACCGTCTTTTCGGTCGGTTCGATGATGTCCATGATGCGTTTGTGCGTGCGGATCTCGAACTGATCGCGCGCCTTTTTGTCGGCGTGCGGCGAGCTCTGCAGCGTGTAACGCTCGATCTTGGTCGGCAACGGGATCGGTCCCTTAACAAGGGCGCCGGTGCGCTTCGCCGTGTCCACGATCTCGGCGGCGGAACGTGTTACTCCACCACCTTCGCTACAACACCCGCACCCACGGTCCGGCCGCCTTCGCGAATTGCGAAGCGCAGGCCTTGCTCCATGGCGATCGGGGCAATGAGGGAGACGACAACTTTGATGTTGTCTCCCGGCATGACCATCTCGGTACCTTGGGGCAATTCCACGCTGCCGGTGACGTCGGTCGTGCGGAAGTAGAATTGCGGACGGTAGCCGTTGAAGAACGGGGTATGACGTCCGCCTTCTTCCTTCGTGAGCACGTAGACTTCGGCTTCGAATTTGGTGTGCGGCAGGATGCTGCCGGGCTTGGCCAAGACTTGGCCGCGCTGGACTTCTTCGCGCTTGGTGCCACGCAGCAGTACGCCGACGTTGTCGCCAGCTTCGCCTTGGTCGAGGAGCTTACGGAACATTTCGACGCCAGTGACGATGGTTTTGACGGTCGGGGTGATGCCGACGATTTCGACTTCTTCACCGACTTTGACGACGCCGCGTTCGATACGGCCGGTGACAACGGTGCCGCGACCGGAGATCGAGAAGACGTCTTCGATCGGCATCAGGAACGGACCATCGATCGCGCGCTTCGGCTGCGGGATGTAGCTGTCGAGGGCTTCGGAAAGCTTAACGATCGAGCTCTCGCCGATGTCGGATTGGTCACCTTCTAAGGCCTTCAGGGCGGAGCCGACGATGATCGGGGTCTTGTCGCCGGGGAAGCCGTATTTGGTGAGCAGGTCCTTCACTTCTTCTTGGACGAGTTCGAGCAGGTCTTTGTCGTCGACCATGTCGGCTTTGTTCAGGTAGACGACGATGTACGGGACGCCGACTTGGCGAGCTAAGAGAATGTGCTCGCGGGTCTGGGGCATCGGACCGTCAGCGGCCGAAACAACTAGGATGGCGCCGTCCATTTGGGCGGCTCCGGTGATCATGTTTTTGACGTAGTCGGCGTGGCCCGGGCAGTCGACGTGGGCGTAGTGACGCGCGCTGCTTTGATACTCGACATGGGTGGTCGAAATCGTGATGCCGCGCTCGCGCTCTTCGGGGGCGTTGTCGATTTGGTCATATGCTTTGACTTCGCCACCAAACTTCGACGCCAAGACCTTGGTCAGGGCAGCGGTTAACGTGGTCTTGCCATGGTCGACGTGGCCAATGGTGCCAACGTTGAGATGGGGTTTGGTGCGTTCGAATTTTTCCTT
>JACQFZ010000001.1 GCA_016199745.1 Gammaproteobacteria bacterium | reverse complement strand
CGTGTACCGCGCAGTATTCGAAGGCGACTCGCCAGCAGATGCCGTAGGGTTTGTTCTTTATCTTTGCCATCGGTGGGTTGGGCGTTATTACCGATGAACCTTTCCACGGCGGAAGTCGTTGTTAACCATTGTTGGCAGGCAACGAGGACACCCTTTTCGACTTGGCGGCGCAGGTAATGAACCGTAAAGCCGTAGCGTTGGGCGGCTTCATCGAGGGTCAGCGTACCTTGCGTATTTGATTTTTTAGTCATTCCAGGTAGGGTCTGCTGTTGAATGAGAGAGCCATTTCCAACCACGCGCGTTACGCTTCCGCCACTTGTGCTACGTCATCCAGCGCTCGCCATTTTATAGTGAGCTTGGCAGTCATCGAGAGATCAGGCATACGGCATGCCTCTGCTCCCGCCTTTATTTTTTCTTCAGATAATCTTTGAACTTCTCGTTAAAACCGGGCGCAACCTTTACCGATATAACGTCGTCTGGGTTTACATGAACCTCGTCTAAATCTGGTTGAAGATTTACCAGGAATTCCTTTAACGAAGGAGCAAGAAAAGTCATGTTATCGAAGCTGGGGACTTCATCCTCATTCGCTTCCTGTTCATGGTCCCAGAAGAATACAGCCTTATCTTGCAAGTTTAAGCAAATCAAGTTTCCTCCACCTGCTAGAGCAATCGGCAAAACATCGGTTGGCAAGCGGCCATCGTATGAATTACTTTGCGCGATAAGGTCGTCATCTTTGTTTTCACTGACGCCAAGGAACTGCGAAACATTCGTGCTTGCCTGTTCAGTTTCGTATTTGTTCCTTTCCGGAATTGCGACGTTGTGCGCTAAAAGAAAATCTCGATATTCTTTGGGAAGCTGAATACCAAGTTTTTTCTCGACCGCTGCGATCTTGCTGGCGTCAAGTTTTTCGCCAAGCACCGTAAATTGAACCGTCATATTTACCGCTTCTCAATCAACCTACTTAAATCAATTGGGTTTGGTTTAATGTGTGCGTCTATCGCCTTTTTTAGCGTGTCTGGCTTTCTTCGTAACGCAAAAGCACGCATTGCGAATATCGGTGAAAATTCCAATCCTTCTTTTGTATGCCCTGTGATAACCGGAGTGTTGAAATAAACGTTGCTGGGATCGTCTAATGGCAGTAGCCATTTTCCGCCATAGTTAAGCCTAACTATCTCTCCCAAGTATCTTGCAAACGTGACAACCAAGCTTTCGATGGTTTCTTTATCAGCATTGGTAGCCATTAAATCAAATAGATTTTCAAGCTTGCTAACCGATGCGGTAGAAAAATCTAGGTCGATATTTCTCGATTGCGCTTCAGCTTCCAGGGCATCTAATTGATCGTCCATCGACATTAAAAAGTTGTCGAATTTTTCTTTAGCAGCCACATAGTCAACGGTCATAACGATACTCCTTCGTCTTCATCATGGAATCTTGGGGCCTATGTGATAGTCAATACCGCCCTTATCAAGCGCTTCGAGATATGGCTTCGATGCCCCTTTCTCCAAGATATGTTCAACTTGCCATCCATTTTGGACCAGTTCTGCGTCTTTCTGAATTGCGAGCGCGTTTTCTGGCGTCAGATTGACCGGTCCAGTCTTTAGCTGACCGGCGTACATTTCATCCTTTTTGAGAATATCGATCTGCCTGTTTGTTAAAGACGTCTTTAGTTTTCCTTCTGAAGCATCCATAACCTCTCGATAGTCAGCTTCTCGTTGCAGTCCATGCTTATAATTTCGCATGTTGGTGTCGTATTGTTTGCTCCAGGAGTCATACGACTTTTGGCCATCTCTTTCTTGATATTTTTGCCACCTATCAGCTTTGTGTTCCGCTGTCGCAGGCTGAAGCTTTTGTTTAACCGGCGCTTTGCCCGCTCCAGGTGTTTTCCTTACTGCTCCACCCCTCGCCATACCCGCCGCCGCCCCAACTCCGCCAACTGTAAATAGCGCGTCTTGATTCGTCTGCTGCCGCTCTTGCGCTGTCCAATCGGAATACGGCGTGACCTGCCGTAGTTGCCGGTCAATTTGTTCGCGCTGGGCGAGTCGGCTGTTGCGCTGTTCGTTTAGCGTGAGGTATTCGGTTTGCTCAGCTGGGCTTAAGTCGAAGCCTTTGTTATCGAGTGCTTGCATACGGCCATCGATACGGGTGAGGTCGGCTTGGACCTGCGACCGGTAGTGCCGACCTTCTTCGGGGGTCTTGAAGTTATCGGTGGTCTGGCGATTGGGTATGTTGGCGTTCGATGAGGGTGAAGCCGGCGCGTCACCCTCATCGCCGGCGTCGTTCATGATCGGGTTGTCGGTCACGGTATTGGCCGCGAGCATAATGGGCGCCGCTTTCCGATCACCGCCAATAGTGAGCCTTGGGTTGTCACCGATAAAAACGTTGTTAGAACCAATGCTGATCGTGCCGCCACAATCAACCGCATCGGTAACACGCGCCGCCGGTTTTCCATTAATCAGGACAGAGCTGACACCTTCAACAATGCGACGCGGTTCCTTCGGTATGCAGCCGTGAGATTCCAGCTCGTCGCCAAGGCGGGCGGCGGGTAGACCGTTAAATAAGTACATCAGGACTGCCGGTGGTGATTGCGGTCGGCGGTTTGGTCTCGTGACCGGTGTCGATGTCGCCGACGCGGGCGGCAGGTTGTGCGTCTTTGGAACCCATAGCATTTCCCTCCTTGGTGCTTGTTATTAGTAACGCGGTGCTGATGAATCACGACAAAGGAGGGATAAAGAAAGACAAAAGCGGTGCGTCATTATTTCCTCCCTGGTTTCTTTTCTTTATTGAAAATTTTGATAACAGCTTGCGGCATTCTACGGACTTATCGTAACGCCTTTCAAGCGTGCGGTAGTTTGTACCGCCTGTATCGGAAACTTTGCGTGATCCTTTGGTTAGCGTCAAGGCACCAAAGTGCCGCTGTCAGTGGATACCGACCACAGTTCGCGAGCTTCTTTCGGCAAGACGCGATCAATCATCGTCCTTATCCGTTAGCCGATAGCGCTCGATCTTGTAGTGCAGTGTGTTTGGTCGCATGCCAAGCTGTCTCGCCGCTTCCGATTTATTATGGTTGCACCTGCGTAACGCCTGCTGAATCAAGTGCGCCTCGTACTCCGCGAGCTTGTCGGCCAATGGCCTGTTGTCCTCTGGCTGCGTTTTGGGCACTAGCCGTAGGAGCTGGCCAGGCTGACTCGGGCGGACAGTCATCCGTAAGGAGTGGTTTTCGAGTTGCAACCTAAAGTTATAGTCCCGCAACGCTAGCGATTCATCGCGCGCCTTCGCCGATTCGCTTTTTAGCACTGCCACTTTCTCTTGCAATGATTGATTCCGATCTTTCGCTTGCGTCAACTCGGTGCGCAAATAGGTGAGCTTGTCGAGAAAGAATTCGCCGAGGTTGTCGAACAGACGTTCGACTTTCTTGAAGTCGCGCGAGGTATAGACGGAATCGCTGAAGGAATCGCCGAGCAACATCCAGCTCGCGGCCGTCTTCGCATGCGGATAGAACGGAACGATTACCGCAACACCAAATTGTTTCATGACCTGGTGCATATCCGGCATGGCCTGCTCAATTTCATGTGCAACCAGGATGTGGTCAATTTTTTCTAACCGCTCGTGAGGGAACTGCGCTAGTTGTATTGAGCGATCACCGGCCATTGCCAGTACCGGGCGCCACCCGCCGACAAGAGCCACTGAACAGCGCAGCAACCCCGAAACACGACTCATGGCCTCGTCGACGGTACGCATATCGGCAAGCTCCTTGATAATCGCCTGAATGCGCTCATAGAAAACATTCTTGTGTTTGCGAACCTTGGACCATGGAATGTAGTACTGAACGTCGGATGGTCGATACTCGTTCGTTGCGTAACTAGCCAAAATGATAAAGAAAGTTAGCGTTATCGGAACGTAAATTGTCGAAGTAATTTTTGTCCAACCAAAATGATTAGCGACAATCAAGTAAACGCATAGCAATACGGTTGGCAAGATCGCGACAAGCCATAGCCGATTGCACGTACGGGCAACGGTCGACGGGCGCGATGGGCGCGATCCATAAAAAAGGCTACTGATCGCGACCAGCAGGTAAACCTCGAAATAGATTTCGAATAGGAAGTACCACTGCCCCGGCACGCGCAGCACGGTGTTCTGGAAAGGGCGAAACCCGAGGACGAGCTTGTCGGTAAACAGCAGCAGGCAAAGCAATATGGCGCCCGGCAGATAGAGCAGCGGTTGCATTCGCAGGTGCGGATCGCTCGGCCGCCAGTCGAAACTCAGCCGCAGAGAGACGTGCAAGATCAACGCAATCACTGGAATCAGCAGTCCCACGTAGGCAAACCCGAGCACCTGCATCGTGGACGTTAAGCCGAAGTTGGTGAAGTACGTTAGCGCCAATACCTCGGACAGGTTGTGGGCGGCAAGGGCGATGAGTAAAGCGAGGAAAAGACGGGTTCTTTCGTTACTGATGGGCGACCTAACGGCATACCCGAGAAGAACGGCCTTGAAGACCAAGGCCACCATCGCCGGGACCGCAATATATGCAATCATCGGTACTCTCCCTGTAAGTCCATGTCGAATTACGAAACGCTTCCGTGCATGTTCTTTTCCTTTTTATTGTTGTTTGCCATCACAGGCGAATCGGGACGCGTGAAAATATATACTACTCTCCGAGTGTGATGCCACTCTCCCCGATCCAGCTTTAGTGCCGGCTTGACTTAGACCGCAATTGCCATGGCCTGCTGCTCCGCAAAGGCCAGCCAGTCGAGTTGCCGTTCTCGTTTAAGCAACCGCTTGTGCGGCAGTTCGACGTTGTGATGCTCTTCTACATAAAGGAACCGATATTCGTTGTTAGGTGCCAAACCTTGAACCAGGAGGGCTACGAAAAAGGATTCCTTTCCTGACTCAAAAGCCCGGAGCGGGCTTTGAGCGGACTGCTCTTTACCAAAGACCGCTCTTGCCCCGCGTGTATCATTCAAAATTTTGATGATGCTGGACAGAGGAGGAAAATACTTCTAAAAGATCAAGCGACTACGTGGCGGACTGTCGGCGGCTGAACTTCAAATTATTGATAACGATGATTGGGTGAAAGGGAATCGTGTAAAGCGGATAGATCGACCGTGTGTTCGTCTCAGAACTCGTAGTCGTTTAAGACTGATGGGCATCGCCGCGCACGTCGAGTAAATCGTGCATGACGTCAAGTCGGCTTATGCAGTCGATTCGATCTTTGTGTGAAATGTCTCAGCTTCAGTTTATTGCAAAATTCTGAAGCCCTGCCCCGTATACCGGCCATGTAGAATTCCCCCCGGTGCCCCTTGCCGACCACGACGAGAGGCACGCATTCCTTTTTCTGGCGCGTTACGCGGTCGCCGCGATCCGCTGCACGACGCTCACCCCTATCTTGAACTCGCGCGCGATCTTCAATTTGCCGGTGCCCTTCTTGAGCGCCTTGCGAATGGCTCCCTCGTCGATGGGACCGTGCTTGAAGGGGCGGCCTAGCGTCTTACCTTGTGCTTTCGCACGGGCAAGTCCTGCTTTGACGCGCTCTTGAATCACCGCACGCTCAAACTCAGCGAAGACGCCGCACATGTGGAATAGTGCCTTGCCGGCCGGCGTGGTGGTATCAATGCCCTGCTGGTGCAAATAGAGGTCGACACCTTTTGCGTGAATCTCATTTAGGCCGAACCGACGACGCTTCGACAGGGAACTACAACAAATTCTGTCCGAGCAAGCGCACCTGCGCCAACCAACGCTCGCGCTCCGTGGCCGTTGCCTTCTGTACCGGACCGACGTCGGTAATCTTCACCGGCTGAATGCCGCAGAACTTGAGGATCGTGCGCTTCATCGTCACGTGCCCCGGGCGACCGAAGAGCCAACGATAAATCCACGGCGGCGTGTTCATCGTCACGATCAAACGCGCGCTGCGACCGCACAACAGCTTGTCCCAGCGCGGCGAATCCTGATGAAAGTTAACGGCGAAACCGGGCGCGAAGGTGCGTTCGATAAAGCCCTTCAGCAGCGCCGGAATCGTGCCCCACCAAATGGGGTAGACGAACACCAAGTGTTCGGCCCAGCGAATCGCTGCTTGCGCGCGTTGCAAATCCGGCTCGAGCTCCGCCGGGCCGTTGGTCGACGGCGCCGGGTGGAAAGCGAGCTCGCCTAAAAACAGCGTCTGCACTTCAGCACCTGCCGTTTGCGCGCCTTCTATATAGGCCTGCGCCAATGCGCCGCCGTAACTCTTGCGTTGCGGCTGGCCCAAAATCACCAAAATTTTCTTCGCCATTTTTATAAGCCCTGAGAAGCGACGGATTGTACCGACGCCGACGTGGTTCGGTCACGATTGCGGTAACAGAATTTTTCAGAATGAGGCGGTTAACGACCGACGCGCAGATAGAGCGGCCAGGTCACACGCCGGGCAATAGTTGGAGTTCCCCAGGCATTTATTAACGCGGCATCGATCAGCGCCAACGGATCGCTGCCGCGTTCACGCAGGTAGCCTTGCGTCGCCGACCAAGTCGCCAAATAACCGCGGAATGCCGCGAGGTCCCACGATTGCTGCAAACGAAACGACGGCGTGCGGAGCTCGGTAAACGGAAAAGGAAGGGTCGCATACTGCTCGTCCAAGTAACGCCGCTCCGGCGGCCAGTACGGCCCGACGATATCGCGGTAATAACGCAGCATGATCGCATCGATCGCCGGCGTAATTTCATTGAGCCCATAACCGAACACGGCGAGCCTACCGTCGGGCTTGAGAACGCGACGCACTTCCGCGTAGAACCGCGCGAAGTCGAACCAATGGATCGCTTGGGCGACAGTAATGAGATCGACGCTGTGGGCAGGCAGACTCGACTGCTCGGCGGCCGCAACTACGTACGTCACCTGCGGATGCGGTTGTGCTTGTTCGATCTGCTCGGCACTCGGATCGCTAGCGACGATATGTTGAAAAAAAGGCACCAGCCCAAGCGCCGCCTGACCGCTGCCGGTGCCGACATCCCAAGCGAGCGCGCGTGCCGGTGCGACCGTTGCCAAGTAATCGAACAGCGCCGGCGGATAATCCGGCCGGTATTTGGCGTAGGCGCCAGCATGGCCGGAAAAGTGATCGTGGAAACTCATGGTACACCTGTGAGTAATACGCGCTCGGCCTGGTCCAGCGACTCGCTGAATTGACCATGGAAAAATTCGCGCAGCATGCGATAGCGTGCGCCGCGCACGGTGTTCACATAACGATCGATACGCGCCGCCGGTACACCGAGCAACAGCAACATATGCGAGCCCATCATCAAACTGCCCTCCAAGCTTTCCGGCACGACCTCGGTAGCGCCGGCGTGCATCAATTTGTCGAGATCGACATCGTCCATCGTGCGCACGATCACCGGCAAGTTGCGACGCAGCGCGCGCGTGAGTTCGAGGATTTTGAGCAGCAGCCAGCGTTAGCAGCAACACTGTCAACATGAAGTACTCGCGCACGCGCGTCGCCGCCACGCGATGGAACAACGGCCGCAACGACCAACGACCGATGAAAAACATGAGCACCATCACTAACGCGCTTTTGCCGAGCGCCAACGCCAGCGTCAGTCCGATCGCCTGCTGTTGACCGGCGAGCGCCGGTAACAAAATCAACAGCGGCACTACCGCCAAATCCTGGAACAACAAAGATCGCGTCTGTTATTGAACCAGCGGAATCAATATACTCGACCGGGAATTATGCCAGACGGCCCGCCCTAGCGACGCATGCGCAAAACCGTACCTTCCGTATCGTTCGAACAACTCGGGCGCGAGACCCTCGAAATCGAGGCCGACGCGCTGAACGCATTGGCCGAACGCATTGATGACAACTTCGGCAAAAGCTGCGAGCTGATTATCGCCGTGCAAGCGGCGGGGCAAGGGCGCGTGATCGTCATCGGCATGGGCAAGTCTGGCCACGTCGGTGGCAAAATTGCCGCCACGCTCGCCTCCACCGGCACGCCGGCATTCTTCGTTCATCCGGGCGAAGCGTCGCACGGCGACCTCGGCATGATTACGCCGGTCGACCTCGTGTTCGCCATTTCCAACTCCGGTGAAACCGACGAGCTGCTGTTGATCCTGCCGATCATCAAACGCATGGGCGTGAAGCTCGTCGCTCTTACCGGCAACCTGAATTCGACCTTGGCCAAACAAGCCGACGCCGTGCTGTATTGCGGCGTCGAGAAGGAAGCGTGCCCACTCAACCTGGCGCCGACCGCCAGCACCACCGCCGCCCTCGCCATGGGCGATGCGGTCGCGGTCGCGCTGCTCAAGCACCGCGGCCTGACGGCGGAAGGATTTGCGCTGGCGCATCCGGCCGGCAGCCTTGGCCGGCGTCTATTGCTGTATGTCGCCGACGTCATGCACAAGGGCAGCGAAGTTCCGGCGGTGCCGGTGACCGCGAGCTTGCGCGAAGCGCTGCTGGAGATGACCAGCAAGGGTCTCGGCATGACGGCGATCGTCGATGACGATCAGCGCCTAGCCGGGCTGCTCACCGACGGTGATTTGCGCCGGTTGTTACAACGCAACGTCGATGTGTACACGGCAAAGGTGGCTGACGTGATGACGCACCAACCGAAAACAACCACTGCCGATCGCTTGGCCGCCGAAGTCATCGAGCGCATGCGCTCGGACAAAATCAACGGCTTACTGGTCGTCGATAACGATCGGCGCGTCATCGGCGCGCTCAACATGCACGATTTGTTGCGGCGACGGATCGTTTAAATCATTTATTTAAGGATGCCGCATGAGCACCGGTCTGCTCGCCCCTGACTTTGCCATTCCCACACCGATCTTCGAACGCGCGCGGCGCGTGCGACTGCTGTTGCTCGACGTCGACGGCATTTTGACCGACGGCCGCGTGATGTTGAGCGGCGACGATGAATACAAGGCGTTCGACATCAAAGACGGGCACGGTATCGTCATGCTGCAACGGCACAATATCGCCGTCGGCATCATCACCGGCCGCACATCGCGCGTCGTCGAACGGCGTGCCGCCGAGCTCAGCATCGCCCATCTCCATCAAGGCTGCCGCGACAAATTGCCGGTGTATCGCCAACTGTTGACGACACTCGGACTGACACCGGAACAAACCGCCTACGCCGGCGACGACGTCGTCGACTTGCCGATTTTGTTGAACGCCGGCCTAGCAGTAACCGTGGCCGACGCCCATCCGTTGGTACGTCGGCATGTACACTGGGTTACGCCGTCGGCCGGCGGACGCGGCGGCGTGCGCGAGCTCTGCGAGGCAATATTGCACGCGCACGGCGTGTACGATAGCGAGATGCGACGCTATCTCGCATGAGAACGGATACTTATAAGATCGTCATCGGCGGCGCCCTCGGCCTGCTGGCGCTGAGCTCGTGGTGGCTAAGCGGTCGGGTCGAGCCGCCGCTAGCGCCGACCGCGGCGAACATGCGGCACGATCCTGACTACATCGTCGAAAATTTCACGGCGACGACGATGAACGAGCTCGGCACCCGCAAATATGTGCTCGTTGCGCAGCGCCTCATGCATTATCCCGATGACAACATGTCGTATCTCACCAAACCGATACTCACGCAGTTCCCACCGACCGGTCCCCTGATCGTTACCAAAGCTGAGACCGGCGTCATGCCGGGCGATGGCAGCGAGATCGTCATGCAAGGTAACGTGTATGTCACCCACGCTGGCGATAGTCGCGCTCCCGCCGGTGGCGAAATGACGTCCGACCGTATGCGTATAGAGCTGGACAACTAAGTTATGAAACGAACGTCGCTGTTAATAATTATCGGCATGACCTCGTGGCTGGTGAGCATGAGTGCGCAGGCGTTGACCAGCGACGCCGAGCAGCCGATCAACATTCACGCCAAAAATGTCGATGCGAACCAGAAGACCGGCGTGTCGTTGTATCGCGGCAATGTGGTGCTAACGCAAGGCAGCATGCGACTCGAGGCCGATCGCCTGGAAGTCCGGCAACGCGAAGGTCGGGCGGATGTGATTCGCGCCTGGGGTAATCCGGTGCGCATGAAGAGCCAATCCGACGCCGGCCAAGAATTAAACGCGCAGGCAGCGCGCGCCGAGTACTACGCCAACGAACGCCGCCTCGATCTTTATGAGCGCGCTATTATCCAACGCAATCAAGACACCGTCACCGGGGCGGTCGTGCATTACGCGATGGACGCACAAACCTTCAGCGCTGAAGGCGGCGACGGTAAACAAGTGACCGCCGTCATTCAGCCGGCACCGGCAAAACAACCATGAGCACCTTGGCGGCCAACGGTTTAACCAAGCACTACGGCGCCCGACGCGTCGTCGACGGGGTATCGCTCGAAGTCAAAGGTGGCGAAATCGTCGGCCTGCTCGGGCCAAATGGCGCCGGCAAAACGACCTGCTTTTACATGATGGTAGGTCTGGTCACCGCCGATGCCGGCAGTATTGCGCTCGATGGCCGGAACATCACCGACTTGGCGATGCACAAACGCGCCCGGCTCGGCGTCGGTTACCTGCCACAAGAACCGTCGGTCTTTCGGCAGCTGACGACCGCCGAAAACATCATGGCGATTTTGGAAACGCGCCGCGACCTGACCGCCGCCCGCCGCAACGAGCTGCTCGAAGAACTGCTGCACGATCTGCAAATTAGCGAACGTCGTGACACGCTCGGCATTAGCCTTTCTGGCGGTGAGCGCCGACGCGTTGAAATCGCCCGGGCACTCGCGAGCCAACCACGCTTCATGCTGCTGGATGAACCGTTCGCCGGTGTCGATCCGATCTCGGTGGTAGAGATTCAACAACTCATCAAGCATTTACAGAGCCGAGGCATCGGCATCCTCATCACCGACCACAACGTCCGCGAAACCCTAAAAATCTGCGATCGTGCTTACATTCTGAGCGAAGGCCGTGTACTTACCGCGGGTGAGCCCGATGGGATTCTGTATAATGAAGACGTTCGCAGAGTTTATCTGGGTAAGGATTTCCGGCTTTAAGCTCTCGACCTACCCCTATGCACGGACCGGGCAGAGAAATAATAAATAGTCCGACTGGCGGCGCTTGGTGCCGGGGCTGGCTTCCTTACCCGTCTGCTAGACTTGTGGGTATTAGGAGAGTTAGGGAGTTCTGACTAAATCATTCGCAAACAAACGGTATTGTTGGGCATATGAAGCAGTCACTTGACCTTAAATTAGGTCAACATCTCACGATCACCCCCCAGCTTCAGCAGGCCATCCGGCTGCTGCAGCTCTCCACCGTTGAGCTTCAACAAGAAATCCAAGACGCGCTCGAGAGCAATCCACTGCTCGAAGAGAACGAAGAATCCGAGAACCGCAGCGAAGGCGAAGAAACCGCTACGGTCGAAGCGGAAGCCGAGGCCGAATCGTCGACCGCCGACGCCGACAATGCCGAGCCGGCCGATCTCGATATGGAGCAGTCGTCGCTCAGCGATGTCGGCAGCGACAGCGATTGGGACGAAGGTAACTACGACGGCAGCAGCTCCTCCAGCAGTCGCAGCGACGGCGAGCGGCCCGATATCGATGCCCGCAACAGTCGGCCACAGACCCTGCGCGATCATCTGCTATGGCAGATGCAAATGACACCGCTGTCGGAAACCGACCGGCGTATCGCCGAAAGCTTGATCGATGCGATCAATGAAGACGGCTACCTCACCTCGCGTATCGAAGAGATTCAACAAATTCTCGCCCGTGGCGCCGTCGGTATTTCTGGTCTCGATGTCGAGGCCGACGAAGTCGAGGCGGTGCTGCACCAAATTCAAAATTTCGATCCGATCGGCGTCGGTGCACGCGACTTGGCCGAATGCCTGACACTTCAGCTCAAAGCGCTCGGCACCGACACGCCGTTCGTGAGCGACGCGTTGCAACTGGCGACGCCCGAACATCTCGCTGCCCTCGCCAACCGCGACTACAACCAGCTGCGGCGCATGCTCAAGGTCAGCCCGGAGACGCTGCACGAAGCGGTACAAATCATCCAACGGTTGAACCCAAAACCGGGTGGCATGGTGCAATCGACCGCCGCCAATTACGTCGTACCCGACATTATCGTTTCGAAGTACAAAGGCGTATGGCGCGCCGAGCTGAATCAAGACGTATCGCCGCGGTTGCGCATTAATCGCCTGTACGAAGGCATGATCCATCGCGGCGATTCGAGCACGCAGAACCGTTACTTGCAGGATCAACTACAGCAAGCACGCTGGTTCATTAAGAGCCTCAATAGCCGCAACGACACCCTGCTCAAGGTGGCGCGCACGATCGTCGACCGGCAGCGGGCGTTCTTCGATCATGGCCCGGAAGCGATGAAACCGCTGGTGTTGCACGACGTCGCCGAAACCGTCGGTATGCACGAATCGACCATCTCGCGCGTCACCACCAACAAATACATGCTGACGCCGCGCGGCATCTTCGAGCTGAAATATTTCTTCTCGAGCCACGTCGGCACCGCCGACGGCGGCGCCTGCTCGGCAACCGCGATCCGCTCGATGATCAAAAAGCTGGTCGAAGGCGAACCGTCGAGCAAACCGATCAGCGACAGCAAGATTGCCGATATTTTGGCCGAACAAGGAATACATGTGGCGCGACGGACGGTCGCGAAGTATCGCGAATCGATCAGTATTCCGCCGTCGAACCAACGTAAATCGATTTTGTAACAGTCGGAGGTAAAGCCTATGCAAATCACGGTAAGTGGTCATCAAATCGACATGACAGAGGCGCTGCGCAACTACGCCTCGGAAAAAATCGGCCGGCTGCAACGCCATTTCGATAACATGACCACGAGTAATGTCGTGCTACATGTAGAGAAAAACCGCCACAAGGCGGAGGCGACGATCTTCGCCAAAGGTGCAACGCTGCACGCCGATGCCCTCGGTAACGATATGTATGCGGCGATCGACGCCCTCGCTGACAAGCTGGATCGTCAGGTGCTGAAGCACAAAGAGAAGATGACGGATCATCACCGCAGCTCGGCGCAGAAGCAGGTGGTATAAGCTTTGCGTACCGCCGCAGCGCCGAGCAAAAAACGAGAGTAATGAATGCCGATGCAAAATCCCCTCTCCCGCCGGGAGAGGGTTGGGATAACGGGATAGTCAAAGCAAACGACGGCGCCATCGAACCGCAGAAATTCGCATCTACGAGCCACTATCCCTTCATTCTTTCCTGCTGCCGAAGGGGGAAGGGACACATTCGCGATTCCATGCCATTGGACGTCGATAAACCTTAGCTATGCCCATCCAAGATCTGCTTTCACGGCAACGCATCGCGCTCGGTGTGCCGGCGACCAGCAAGGATGACCTATTGCGCCAGCTGGGCGTATTGCTGACCACCGACGCCGACGTGCTCAACGCCGCCTTGGCGTCGACCGCACTCGCCGAACGCGAACGTCTCGGCAGTACCGGCCTCGGTTCCGGCTTTGCGCTACCGCACGGTCGCGTGAAAGGATTGGCCCGCCCGATTGGTGCTTTTTGCACGCTCGCGCAACCACTCGACTTTGCCGCCATCGATCACCGGCCGGTCACCGTGGCCTTCGCACTGCTCGTGCCTGAGCATGCTAATAACGAGCACCTTAAAATTCTCGCCGAGCTTGCCGGCTTATTCAGCGACAAGGCCTGGCGCGAACAGCTGCTCACGGCTAAAAATGCCGAAGAACTTTATCAGCATCTCATTCAACATCGCTCAGTCGCGCCGGTACATGACACCCAAGCTCACCGCACAAGATCTGTTTGAAGCCCAGTCGGGCCCGCTCAAGCTCAATTGGATCAGTGGTCAACGCGGCGGTGACCGCCTGCTGGAAGCGGCGACTGCGAAATACCCCGGCATGGCGCTGGTCGGCCATCTCAATTTCGTGCATCCGAATCGGGTACAAGTTATCGGCGACAACGAGGTCAGTTACCTCAAGCGCCTGAAAGGCGACGACCGTAAGGCGCAAGTGAAGGCGTTGTTCGGTTATCCGGCCACTGCCGCCGTCGTCGTTGCCAATGACAACCGTGTGCCGCGCGACCTGATGGCAGCAGCCGATACCACCAAGCTCGCGCTGTTTACCTCGCCGATGCCGAGCCCGGTCTTGATCGACCATCTGCAATATTACTTAACGCGCGCCCTGGCGCCGCGCACTACGGTGCACGGCGTTTATATGGAAGTCATGGGCATGGGCGTGCTGCTGACCGGCGAATCCGGCGTCGGCAAGAGCGAGCTGGCGCTGGAGCTGTTGTCACGCAACCATCGGCTGATCGCCGACGACGTCGTCGAGCTGGTGCGAGTCGGCCCGGACGTGCTGGTCGGTCAGCACCCGAGCGGCACCCTGTCGGATTACCTCGAGGTCCGCGGCTTGGGCATTCTCGATATCCGCACCATGTTTGGCGAGACCGCCGTGCGCCATAAGAAGAAACTCCATCTGATCGTGCGCATGGAATTTCTAAATAAGAAACGCCTGCACAAGGTCGACCGGCTGCAAGCAAAACAACTCACACGTACCCTACTCGACGTCGAAGTCCTCGAAGTTACGCTATTCGTCGGCCCCGGCCGCAACCTGGCGGTCTTGGTCGAAGCCGCCGTGCGCTCGTATATTTTGCGCATGTGGGGTATCGACACGCTCAAAGATTTCATGCAGCGTCACCAAACGCTAATCAACCGACCCGAACCATGAACGTCTTCATCGTCACCGGCCTATCCGGGTCGGGGAAAACTATTGCGCTACAGGCGCTGGAAGACGCCGGCTTTTACTGCATCGACAACCTGCCGGCTGCCTTATTGCCGCAGTTTTCCGAGCATTTGCTGCGCACCCTCGGCAGCGGCAACGCCGCCATCGGCCTCGATGCGCGCAACCGTGCGTTTTTGGCCGACGTGCCGGCAGCGCTGGAACAACTGAAGACCCAGGGCGTTCGCTATCGAATTATTTTTCTCGAGGCCGAGGAAGCGGTACTGGTAAAGCGCTATAAAGAAACCCGGCGCCCGCACCCGATGACCAGCGGCGACACCTCGCTGCCGGAAGCGATTCGTCTAGAAAAGAAACTGCTCGAACCGCTGGCGTTCGCCGCCAGCCTGCACATCGACACCACGCGCCTGACGCCGCACGACCTGCGCAACTACGTGCGCAACTTCGTGCACGGCGAAGAAACCGCCGGCATGACGTTGCTGTTCGAGTCGTTCGGTTACAAGCACGGCACACCGCTCGATGCCGACTTCGTGTTCGACGTGCGCTGCCTGCCGAATCCGCACTGGGAACCGACACTGCGCCCGCACACGGGGCTCGAACAGCCCGTGGTAGAGTACATGGAGCGGCACGACGAAGTGCATGAGATGTACGAAGAGCTCAAGCGCTTCCTCGAAAACTGGCTGCCGCGTTTCGAACGCGAGGACCGCACCTACATGACCGTGGCGGTCGGCTGCACCGGTGGCATGCATCGCTCGGTGTATCTGGTCAACCGATTGGCCAACCATTTCGGCAAACAAGGCTTCAAAACACAGGTTCGCCATCGAGAATTAAAATGATTGGATTATTGATTTTGGGGCAGAAGGAGTTCGGCAACGGCCTGATCAAGGCGGTCGAACATACTTTCAGCTCGCGCCCACCGGCGCTCGAAACCGCCGGCGTCGACTACAGCCAAAAGCCGGAAGCCATCACCGAATTCATCCGCAAAAAAATCGTGCGCGTCGACGAAGGCGACGGCGTGCTGATCTTGGCCGACATCTACGGCACAACTCATACGAATTTAGCGTCGCGGCTACTGGAACGCGGCCGCATCGAGCTCATCAGCGGCGCCAACCTACCGATGTTGCTGCGTGCATTGACGTATCGCCGATTAAAGATGGACGAGCTTATCGACCGCGCCGTTACCGGCGGCACCGGTGGCATCGTCCAAGCTACCAACCCGAACAATAAGAAGGAACGCCGTTCATGAAGTGTATCGACGTCACCATCATCAACAAGCTCGGACTGCACGCGCGTGCCTCGGCCAAGCTCGTGAGCCTGGCGTCCGAGTTCAAGAGCGAGGTCACACTCGAACGCAACGGCCAACAAGTCAATGCCAAAAGCATCATGGGCGTCATGATGCTGGCAGCGGCACAAGGCACGAAACTCAAGATCTGCACCGACGGTAACGACGAGGCCAAGGCATTGGCGGCGGTTGCCGAGCTTGTCGGCAACCGTTTCGGCGAGGACGAATAATGTTGGCACTGCACGGCGCCGGCGTCAGCGACGGTATCAGCATCGGCAAGGCATTCGTGCTCGAGCGCGAACTGCCGGACATTGCCGCGTTGACGTTGGCGCCGGAGCAACTCGACGCCGAGATCGAACGCTTCGTCCGGGCGGTCGACGCCGCCCGGGCGCAACTGATTCACATCCGCGAGCAAATTCCGACCGACGCACCGGTCGAAGCGGCGAGTTTCCTCGACACCCATCTACTCATCCTCGACGACAAAATGATCTCGCAGGCGCCGATCGAGATCATTCGCCATCAACGCCGCAACGCCGAATGGGCGCTCAAGGTACAGAGCGATCGGTTGTCGGAAATCTTCGAGCAAATGGAAGATCCGTACTTGCGCAATAAAAAGACCGACGTGCGTCACGTGGTCGAGCGCGTGTTGCGGCACCTGCTAAACCAGCAGGTCGACGAAGACGATAAGCTCGATCCGGGAGAGATCGTCGTCGCTAACGATTTGACGCCAGCCGATACGGTCGTGCTGAAGCACAAGCGCATTCACGCGTTCGTCACGACCATGGGCGGCCCGATTTCGCATACGGCGATCTTGGCGCGCAGCCTCGGCATCCCAGCGATCGTCGGCGTGCACAATGCCACGCGTTATGTCCGCAGCGGCGAAGAGATCATCGTCGACGGCAAGCGCGGCATTCTGATCGTCGCGCCTGACAAATCGACCATCGCCGAATATCGCCGCCGCCAGCGCGACATTCAGCGCCGGCGGCTGGAGCTGGCGCGGTTGCGTAAGAGCCGCTCGGTCACCCTCGACGGGAAATCGGTGACGTTACAGGCCAACATCGAGCTACCGGCCGACATGAAGGCCGCGCTCGATGCCAATGCCGCCGGCATTGGTCTGTACCGCACCGAATTCCTGTTCATGAACCGCGCGCAACCACCGACCGAAGAAGAGCAGTTTCGCGCCTATGTGCGGGTGGCGCGCGCGCTCGAGGGTAAGCCGGTGACGATTCGTACGATCGACATCGGTGCCGACAAGCAAGTCGACGGCATGGGCCACATCACCGCCGGCGGCCTCAATCCGGCGCTGGGCTTACGCGCCGTGCGCCTGTGCTTACACGACCCGTCGATTTTCCGCCCGCAATTGCGGGCGATCCTGCGTGCCTCGGCGCACGGCAAAGTGCGCTTGATGATTCCCATGCTGTCGAGTCAGGACGAGTTGTTTCGCGTGCTCGATCTCATTGAAGAAACGAAGTGGCACCTCAAGCGCGCCGGCGAGAAGTTCAACCCACGCCTGCCGATCGGCGGCATGATCGAAGTGCCAGCCGCCGCCATTTCCGCCGACATCTTCGCGCCGCACCTCGACTTCTTCTCGATCGGCACCAACGATCTTATTCAATACACGCTCGCTATCGATCGTGTCGACGACTCGGTCAATTATCTCTACGATCCGCTGCACCCGGCGGTTCTGCGTTTGATCTCGATCACGCTCGATGCCGCCCGCAAGGCGCGCATCCCGGTTGCCATGTGCGGCGAAATGGCCGGCGACCCGCGCTACACCGCGCTGCTGCTCGGCCTCGGCCTGCGCGAGTTCAGCATGCACCCGGCGACGCTGCTCATGATCAAACGCAACGTGCGTTTGAGCCATGCCGGTAAACTGGCGCAGTTCGCGCGCAAGGTATTACGTAGTCGGGATACGCACGTGATTCATGACATGGTCAATTCGTTGACCAAAGACGATATTGGTTAACAAAAAACGAGCACGGCAAAAACAAACGGCGCCTAAGGCGCCGTTTGTTTTTATGGACATGATTTACCGCTATGACTAACGCCGCAAATGCTGCGGCCGCGGCGGGCCCATCTCCGCCGCCGTTGCCGGCGGATAAGCGAACCGCGGTGCACTCGACGTTTGGACGATGGCGACTAAACCGTTTTTATATTTGAGCCGCGCGGCACTAAAACCCTCTGTGGTGCGCGGCATGAATGTTTCGCCCACTACCTGGACCGCCGATATTTCCTTGAGGCGGAACGGGCGCCAAAACGGGACCGGGCGGCCGGACGATGAAAAACCGCGAACTTGATAGGCATCGAGCACGAGCGCTGAACGATCATCGGTATATATCGCGTGCGGTTCCACCACACGGATCTCGCGCTGATCGTGGTAGCGCAGCGCCACACAGCGCCGATCCTTGATCGCCTGAGTCAGGACTTGCAGGATATTTGGTGACATAGGACCCCCTCCACTACTCAATATTGCACACACCTAAAGTGGCGCAATTTTCGGCAGACGAAGGGTAGCGATTGGGGGGATCCGCGGCAACCCATCGGGGCTACACCAGTACAAGAGTCGCTAGCCCCAGGAAGGCAAAAAAGCCGACGACGTCGGTCACCGTCGTCAGGATAACGCCGCTGGCTAGCGGCGGATCGATGCCGAGCTTGCGAATCAAGATCGGAATAAGTACGCCGCACAAGGCGGCGAATCCCAAATTGATGACCATTGCCATGGCGATGACCAGCGCCAACAGCAACTGCTGCTGCCAGATCAGCACCACCAAGGCCATCGCCGACGCCCATAACACCCCATTGAGCGCACCTACCAACAGCTCTTTCACCAGCACCCGCCGGGCATTGGCCTCGGTAATAGTTCCGAGCGCGAGGCCGCGAATAACGATGGTGACGGTCTGCAGACCGGCGTTGCCACCCATGCTGGCGACGATGGGCATCAATACCGCGAGCGTCACGACCTTCTGAATCGTACCGGCAAACAAACTGATGACCCAAGACGCCAGCAGCGCGGTCAACAAGTTCACACCGAGCCACACCGCTCGATGGCGGCCGCTGCGTATCACCGGCGCGAACACGTCCTCCTCTTCGGTGAGGCCGGCCGGCGCCAGCAGCGAATGCTCAGCCTCTTCGCGCAACACGTCGACCACGTCGTCGACGGTGATGCGCCCGAGCAACCGGTTGCCGTCGTCGACCACCGGCGCCGAGATCAAGTCGTAGTCCTCGAACGCATCGGCGACTTCTTTCTGCGGCGCCAACACCGGGAATTGCACGACGTCGCGTTCCATCACCTGTGCCACCCGCATCGCCGGGTCGCTAGTCAGGAGCTTGGCGATAGCGAGCTCGCCCGATAGGCGATCGTGCCGATCGACGACGAATAATTTGTCGGTGCTGTCCGGCATCTCGCCGAGCCGGCGCAGATAACGCAGCACCACTTCGATCGTGATGTTCTCGCGCACCGTCACCGCATCGACGTTCATCAGACCGCCGGCGGTGTCGTCGGCATACGACATCACCGCGTCCAGCCGCTGGCGGTTCTGTTTGTCGAGCGCGAACAACACCTCAGCGATGGCTTCGTCCGACAGCTCCGGCAGCAGGTCGGCGATGTCGTCGATATCGAGATTGCGCGCCGCCACCACCACCGACGCCGGATCCATGAGCGCCGCCAGATCGGCACGCACCGGCTCGGACAGCTCGAGCAACGCCTCGCCTTTTACCGCCGGATCGACTTGCGCCCAAATGGCCGGACGCTGCGCCGCCGGAATACTTTCGATCAGCGTGGCGATTTCGGCCGGATGCAGGTCGCTTAAGAGAAGACCGATGCGCTCAGCGGCACCCTCTTCCAGCGCCGCCATGATCTCCGTCAAGGTATCCGGTTTTTCTAGTTGTTCTGTTTGGACCATGCTGACGAACGTGCGTTGTACGGCCGGATGAAAGGTGGCCAATCCTAGAACAAAAATACAGAAAGCACATCCGGCACGTACCTATGTTCACTCAGGAAAAACGATGCGTCATCAGCGATGAAGATCGGCAATGCGTAAGCGTGATAACGGATGCGTTATCACGCTTACATTATAGAAACGATGGAAGATACAAGTGAGACGGTCTTCGTCCGTTTTCTGCGTCGTATATGCGACGCAGAAAACGGACGAAGAAGAGCGGATTAACTACCAGCGATGGTAACGGCGTCGAGCAAAATCGAACCGGTGCGCACATTGCCGCGCACATCGACGTCAGTGCCAACGGCGACGAGATTGCGATACATGTCGCGCAAGTTGCCGGCGATGGTAATTTCTTCGACCGGATACGCTATTTCGCCGTTTTCGACCCAGAATCCGGCGGCGCCACGGGAGTAGTCGCCGGTGAGAAGGTTGACGCCGAAGCCGATCAGCTCGGTGACAAACAAGCCGGTACCCATTTGTTTCAGCAGCTCTTGGAAGCCGAGCTTGCCGGAATCGATCGTCAGATTGTGCACGCCGCCGGCGTTACCAGTGGTTGGCATCTTTAACTTGCGACCGGAATAGGAATCGAGCACGTAACCTTGCACGATCCCGTCGCGAACGATATCGCGCGGCGCGGTGGCCACACCTTCGTTGTCGAACGGCGTGCTGCCGAGTGCGCCGCGCAAATGCGGCTGCTCATGCAAGTGCACGTGCGACGCGAACACCGGCTTGCCAAGGTGATCGACCAAGAACGACGCCCCGCGATAAAGGCTTTCGCCGCGGATTGCACCGATGAAATGCGACAGCAGACTCGCTGCCACCGGCGCGTCGTACAACACCGGCGCCCGGCAGGTGGCGAGCTTGCGCGCCGCCAGACGTTTGACGGCGCGGCTGGCGGCACGCTGGCCGACCGAGACCGGTTCTTCGAGATCGCTGGAACGACGCGAGACGGTGTACCAATAATCGCGCTGCATACCGCTGGCGTCTTGGGCGATGACGGCGCACGACAGGCTGTGGCGCGTGCCGGCGAGGCTGCCGATAAAGCCGGTGCTGTTGGCGTAGACCTCGAGACCTTCGCTGGTCGAGATCGACGCACCTTCGGAGTTGGTAATGCGCGCATCGGCGGCGCGGGCGGCGTCTTCGCATTCGCGCGCTAGCTCGATTGCGCGATCGGCACCGGGGTGCCACGGATGCAGCAAATCGAGATCCGGGATCGTACGCGCCAAGCGATCGGCGTCGGCCAGGCCGGCGCAATCGTCTTCGGCGGTGTAACGGGCGATGGTGCAAGCGGCACGCACAGTATCGCGCACCGCGGTGGGCGATAGATCGGTGGTGCTGGCAGAACCGGTACGCTGACCGAAGTAGACGGTGATCGAAAGACCTTTATCGCGCGTCTGCTCGAGGGTTTCGACCTCGCCCAAGCGCACGTTGATGGAAAGACCTTGCGAAACGTTGGCGGCGGTTTCAGCCGCGCTGGCGCCAAGCTTGCGCGCTTCGGCCAAAGCGGCAGTGGCAACGTCGCTGAGGCGCGTGCGCGCGGCGGCGTCGAAGATCGGGGCTTCGGTACGGATCGGTGCGGTCACGCTCACGTCTGTGTCCCTCCGACGGTAAGCCCTTCGATTTTGAGTGTCGGTTGTCCGACCCCCACTGGCACGCTCTGCCCGTCTTTACCGCAAGTGCCGACACCGCTGTCGAGCTGTAAGTCGTTACCGACCATGGATACGCGCGTCAACACATCCGGTCCGTTGCCGATCAAGGTGGCACCTTTTACCGGCCGGGTAATGCGACCGTTCTCGATTAGATAAGCCTCCGACGCCGAAAACACGAACTTGCCGGACGTAATATCGACCTGACCGCCGCCGAAATTAACGGCGTACAGGCCTTTGTTGACCGAAGCGATGATCTCGCCCGGATCGCTGTTGCCGGCGAGCATGTAAGTATTCGTCATACGCGGCATCGGCAAGTGCGCGTACGATTCGCGCCGGCCGTTGCCGGTAGGGGCAACACCCATCAATCGTGCATTCATCGTATCTTGCATATAACCCTTCAATACACCGTTTTCGATCAACACCGTACATTGCGTCGGCGTGCCTTCGTCGTCGACGTTGAGCGAGCCGCGGCGATCGAGCAAGGTGCCGTCATCGACGACCGTGACGCCCGCTGCCGCCACCTTCTGGCCGACACGGCCGGCGAAAGCCGACGTGCCTTTGCGATTGAAATCGCCTTCAAGACCGTGACCGATTGCTTCGTGCAACAGGATGCCCGGCCAACCGGGCCCCAGGACTACCGTCATCGGCCCGGCTGGCGCGTCGACCGCGTCGAGATTCACCAACGCTTGCCGCACCGCTTCACGCGCATATTCGAGCGCGAGATCACCCTTTAAAAATTCAGCATACGTATAACGCCCACCGCCACCGGCATGGCCCGACTCGCGCCGGCCGCTGCCTTCGACAATGACGGTCACACCCACGCGCACCAGCGGCCGCACATCGGCCGCCATCAAGCCGTCGCTGCGCGCGACTAACACCGTCTCGTGCACACCCGACAGGTTCGCCATCACTTGCTTCACACGCGGATCCTGCGCCCGCGCCTCGCGCTCTATGCGTTCGAGCAACGCGACTTTATCCTGATCGGGCAAGCTCGCCAGCGGATCGGTCGGCTGATAGAACCGCGCCACCTGGCCGCCGCGCCAAGTAATCGGCGCGGTCATCGAATTGCCTTGCGCGGCAATGGCGCGCGCCGCACCGGCCGCTTCGAGCAATGCCGGCAGCACGAAGTCATCGGAATAGGCAAAACCGGATTTCTCGCCAGCGACCGCACGCACGCCCACGCCGGCCTCGATGTTATGTGCCCCTGAATTGACCCGGCCCTCTTCCAGCGACCACGATTCGTGCCGGCTGTACTGAAAATACAGATCGCCGTAATCCACGCGCGCTGCCAGCAATTGCCCCATCAGCCGCGCCAACTCGGTCTCGCCGATACCGGCGGGTTCGAGCAGCGATTTGCGCGCCTGCTCCAAAAAGCTCATCGATGTATCCACGGGAATTCCTCTAAACAGTTGCGCCATGATAACAAAGCGGGGCGGGCGACGTTTGTTAACTACCTGCGAATAAAACCCTTATATCCCCTCTCCCCTTGCAGGAGCGGAGGTCTTTCATAAGTGGGGGGTGTTTGTCAGGCCAACTTAACCAGGCACGCTTGATCCAGCGAAATTACGCCTGCTTTTGCCAATTCCACGGCATGGTGCTCAATTTCGACCATACCGTCGCGCACGGCCTGGGCGCAAATCTGTGCGGCCGGGCGTTTTTCGTTGATTAACTGCCGCACCGCCGCTGTCATCGGCAAAAATTCGTACAGCAATACTCGGCCGACGGTGCCGCTGCCGGCGCACGCCTGACAGCCACGGCTGCGATAAAACATGACGCTCGACGCTATGCCCAAGCGCGCTGCGGTATCTTCGGCAATCGCTTCCGGTTCAAGGCAGTGCGGGCAATTGCGCCGCACCAAGCGTTGCGCCAGCACGCCAAGCAGCGCTCGTCCCAGTAGATACGGCTCGATCTCCATTTCCAGTAACCGACCGATAGCGCCGGCGGCAGCGTGCGTCGGTAGCGTGCTCAATACCAGCTGCCCAGTCATGGCGCTTTCGAGTGCCACCTTGGCAGTGTCACGGTCGAGAATCTCGCCGACGGCGATGACATCCGGATCGTGCCGCAAAATATTGCGCAGCGCGCGATCGAACGTGTAGCCGGCGGCGTTGTTCACTTGAATCTGTTCGACACCGGTTACGTCGACCTCGATCGGCTCTTCGACGCTAATAATGTGCAGATGGCGTTCCACCAGCTTTTTTAATGCGGCATACAACGTCGACGATTTACCGGAACCGGCGCCGCCGGTGATCAAGACGATGCCGGCGCTCCGGCGCAATAATTCTTTCAAGCGCGACAAATCGTGCGGACGCAAACCGAGGTCGTCGAGCGATCTGGCCGCATCCTGCGCATCGAGCACACGGATGACGACGCTCTCGCCGTTCACCGTCGGAATCACCGACACGCGAAAGTCGACCTTGCTATCACCGGCGTCGAACCGCAAGCGCCCGTCCTGCGAGCGCTCGTGCTCGGCGATGTTCATATGCGCTAACAGCTTGATACCGTCCACAACCGGCGCCAGCATCTTTTTTTCGAGCGACTGCTGCAGCTGCAACGTGCCGTTGATGCGGAACAGCACATCGACGGCGTTGGCGTTGGGGCGTATGTGCAGCCCGTTCGCTTGCGCGCGCAGCGCGCCGAGCAAGAGATTATTGACGAAGCGAACGATCGATTCGTGTCCATCAGCGAGCGTCGGCGTTGCGCGCTCGACAACCGGCGGCGTGAACCATGGGTCGGCGCGCCGGCCACCGTAGTGCTTATCGAGCGCCGACGAAATAGCCGGCACCGTCGCCATCACCGCTTCCACCGGCAATTTGCTGCAACCTTGCATCGCTTCGAGCGGCTCCCATTGCATCGGGTCCGCGAGCGCCACAACTAACCGCCCTTCGGCCATTTGCAACGGCACCGCGTGATGCTTACGCGCTAGCTCTTCCGGCACTAACTTCAGCAGCTGTTGGTCGACGTCGAATTGCTGCAAGTCGACAAATGGAACGCCGAGTTTTTTCGCCAACGTCTGCCGCACTGCCCCGTCGTCGGCCAATCCCAGCGCCACCAGAATATCGCCCAAGGGCTGACGCCGACTCTGCTGTTGCTCGTGCAGCGCCGCCGTTAGCTGCTCTTGCGTGATTGCGCCGTCTTGCACCAGCACTTCGCCAACACGAAAACGCGGCGTCTGCTTCTGCCGATCGAGCGCCTGCTCCATCTGCTTGGCCGAAACTGCCTGCACGCTCTGTAAATATTCGCCGATCGGTTGCTCGCGGCGACGCCGTTGCTCTTCTAATCCGGCGGCAACCGCGGTTTCGCTGGCGGCGCGCTCCTGCAGCAAGGCGTTACCCAGCAGCGGACCGATGCGATGACTGTCGATGGCATGGAACGGTACGAACAGGTGGCGATATTCGTTATTGGCTTCGGTTGGAAAAAGATGTAACCCGTTCTTGTCGACACGAAAACTGAAAGTGTACGCGCGCAACGTCGGACCGTTACGTAACGTCAGCTCGAACTCTTGTTGTGGCGGCGGCATCACCACGCCATCGTGCGCCGCCAACGACGGCGGCAGACGAATCAGCTTGCGCGGTTGCGGCACGAACAACTGCTTCAGGTCGCGCAGCACGATGTCCTTCACTTCTATTCCGCGTATCGAGCTAGAACGTAACGTCACCAACGCTTCGTTGACCTTGAACGCCAGCAATCCAGCGGCGAACACTTGTTCGTCGAGCAAGGTGACGTCCACTGGCTCGCCGGGTCGGTAAGCCTGCTGCGGTGGGATATCACTCAGAGGTGGAAACGGCAGCTGAATGGAGTCCATAGTGGAAATTGCTCAGCGCCTCGTTAGTCAATCGCTTTACTAAGTATAGATCCCCGTCAACACGTCATTTGACACGTCGATGCTCGATGCTCGGCAACTGTGCGCGCATGCGGCGCTGACGCTCAAGATCGCAATCGGCGATCGCCATGCCTGGCCCTTGCTCGCAACGGCTCAGCACCTCGCCCCACGGGTCGATGATCATGCTGTGGCCGTAGGTGTCGCGGCCGTTGGCATGATGACCGCCTTGGCCAGGAGCAAGTACGTACGCCAAATTTTCGATCGCCCGTGCCCGCAGCAACGTTTCCCAATGCGCACGGCCAGTTTGGGCGGTAAACGCCGCCGGCACTACCAGGATCTGACTGCCGGCATCGAGCAAGCGCCGGAACAGCTCGGGGAAACGCACGTCGTAACAGACCGACAAGCCGACCCGCCCAGCCGGCGTGTCGGCGGTGACGATCGCATCGCCCGGCTCGATCGCGCTCGATTCGCGGTGCTGCTCGCCATTGGTCAGTTGCACGTCGAACAAATGAATTTTGTCGTAGCGCGCGACACGCTCGCCGCGGTCGTTGTAAAGCAAACTGGCGGCGCGCATCTTCTTGTCGCTGCTGGCGCGCAATAGAATCGTGCCGCCGATCAGCCACACACCGTTGGCGCGCGCCGTGCGCGCCAAGAACGCTTGGATCGGTCCATCGCCGTCGGGCTCGGCCGCGGCTAAACGCTCGGCATCGCTGCCGGCCATCAACGCAAAATTTTCCGGCAGCGCGATCAGTCGCGCCCCCGCCTTAGCGGCCTCGGCGATTAAACGTGCGGCGTCGGTTAGGTTGGCGTCGACTTGCGTGCCAGACACCATCTGGATTGCGGCGATATGAGTCATAGTCAGCGTCCTTTGAGATTACCACCGGGCATCGTTGGTTCGGGCTTGGCGGTCGGTTGCGCCTCGGGTTTGCCAAGCTTAGTAACCGTCGGACTGGCCCACGGCCCTTGTATCACGTAGAACACGCGCGATCCCTCCTGAATCTGCCGCTTGAACAACTTCTGGATCGCGAATATAGCGGCTGCCGCCTGCGGCCCCAACAAATACCAACCCGGTAATACGACGGCATTACCCACTTTCGGCGTCGCTTCAACCACCAGATCATAATCTTCCGTCACCAATCCGACCCGCCCCTTAACGGCAAGGCTAAGTGCTGGGCCTTTCATCCATAGATCGTTGGTATTGGCGTTACCGGATGCGACAGCGACCGTTCCATTGATCTCGTCGAAGGTATAACCCTTACCGAAGGCCGGACTGAAATCGAGTGTGAGATAGCGACCGATCGAACGCAGATCGAGCACACCGAACCATCGTGCGGCGCCGGGGTTGAGGTTCAAAAACCGGCCCTTCTCCGCTTTTATTTGCAGGCTACCGTTCAGTGCAGCCAACGTCGGGCTGCTCGGCGAACCGGGCCATGCGGCCTTGGCCGTTAACTTAACCTTGCCGTCGGCCATTTGCGTCGACGCACCTAACGCCGTTAACGTCCGTCCCATGTCATCGCTTTCAAGCACGCCGCTGAATTCGCTGCTTTGGCGATCGCCGATACGGCGCCAGTCACCGTTGATGGCGAGCTGCATTTCCGGCCGCTTCAAATTGAATCGTTCGATGCGCCATCCTTGCGCCGACGGCAACGCATTGAAATCGAGCTCACCCAGCTGATGCTCGTCGAACTCGAATGCGCGTGAACGCACGTTCAGTGCCGGCAGACGATGCGGGTCGACCGTACTTGCACCTTCTCCGCCTGCCCCTACCGTGTGCTGTTTTTCAGGTACGCGCAAATGTGCCAAATCCAATTGCACACGACTAAAACCGCCGGCCCGCGCCAGAACAAAGCTACCATCGCCGGCAGCGTTCTCGCCGTCGAGCACCGCGTGCCACTCATCCGCGCCGCTGCGCATGAACTGCGCCAACATGCGGCCCCAGCGGCGATCGAAAAATCCGAGCTGACGTACGTCCGCTGTTACCCAAGCGATCACCCTTGGCAATCCCGCCTCCGCTTCACCACCGCCCTTACCGCCGCCACCGCTGAGGAACGGCAACCACTCGTCGATATCTAGCACGTCCGCCTTCAGCCCAATCTGTAATCCGGGCTGATCGGGCAACGTGGCGCTGCTGCGACCGAACTCGATGCGTCCATTCACGAACTGCCAACGATCTTCGGCGCGCGTGTATACCAACTTGCCGCTCGCCTCGGTGCCCGCCTGCATCGCTAACACGAATTGGTTTGCGTCGCTGCGTTCGGTGGCGACGATCAACTGCGCCGGGAACCCACCGTCCGGGCGATTCAGTGGCGGCGGCAGGCGCGTACGTACTTGCGTTAGATTCGAGCTAAAACGAAATTGCGGACCCTGGGCGATGTCGCGCCAATCCAGCGACCAATCGATGCCGCCGCCGACGCGCTCTGCCAGCGCCCGGCGCGAGCGGAGTAATTCCGGTAATTGCAGCTGGCCCTCGGCATGCGCGCGCAACTCGCCGTCGCCGCGCGCCGCCGACAGCGTGATCGGGCCACCCAAGAATTGCCCTTGCAAGTGGCCACCTTCGATACCCGTCTCGGTAAAACGCACAGCACCGTTCGCCTGCGCCAGGCCGGCACCACTCGCAACTTTCAGCGCGGTATCGGTAAAACGATACTCACCGTGCCACGCGGGTTGATGCTGACCCAGCGGAATGCGCAAATCGAGATCGAGCGCACCATCGCCCGACGCCTGCGCGATCTCGCGCACGTACGGTTGCCAATTGGCATTCGTCGGCGACGCCGTCTGTAACAAGCGCACGGCTTCTGCGACCGGACCTTCGAGCCGTCCATGTAGGCTCGCTTCGTACGGGCTAGCAACCGTCGGCCGCTGCAATTCGACGTGTAAATTATTCGTCTGCAATACACCGATTTGCGCTCGACCCGTTACCACGACATGCGAACCGGTGACGGTGACGTCGGCATCGACATTCGTCGCCGGTGCCCACCCCGGGTGATAACGATAAACACCGTCTTCGATATGCGCCTGTACTTCGAAGCGTCCCTGACCCTGCGCGAACGGCCAGTCGTGCACGCGACCGTCGTAAAGCAACCGGCCGCTGACGATATGTCCATCTTGAATCGACGATTCCAGCCATGTGCGCAGCGACGGTTGCAGATGCCGCGTCGGATAGTAACGCGCGGCATTTTTGCCGTTGCCGTTTTTGAATTCGACCTGCAGGCGCAACGCTGGCGACTGCGTGCGATCGTGCGGCAACTCCACTTCCACTGCACCGGAACCGTTAGCATCGGCGCTTTGCACGCGCAAATTGTCGCCGGACATATGCCAAGCATCGTCGGTACGTTGCCAATGCAACATGCCGCTGGTGTAGCGCGTCGCCAACGGCGCGCGGAACAGATTGGGGTAATCGATGACGACGTTACTGGCGTCGAGCGCGAATTCACCGGCGGTGAGACCGGCCGAAAGTCGGCCGCTGACGTTACGAAAACCAGGGAACTCTTTGTAAGGCGCGATGCGCACGCGCGCAAACTGCGCGCCCACATCGAGTGCGGTCGGCGCGGTCAGCGGGCCGTTCAGCTGCAGGCGCACGTTGTCGAGCGAACCTTCCGGCCGCAACGCTAGCCAACGCTGCGCTAGCGGTTGTTCGAGCTTAAGGCCGGCAATGAACTCACTGATGTCACCCAGGTTCAGGTGCTTAACCCGCAACCGGTGCTCGTCCGGCGTCTCATTGAGCTGCAACCGGCCGGCCGACCAGGCGTTGCCGTTCAACGCCAGGTTGAGCCGCGCCAGATCGAGCGACCAACCGTTTTTCTCCAGCTCCCAATCGATCTTGGCCGATGCCTGCCGCACGTTTAACGGTTGCGGTAAATTCGGCCACGGCAACGTGAGCTCGGCAACCGTCGCTTCGCCGCTCACCGCTTGTAACCGACCGGCGCGCCAATCACTCCGCAGCTCCGCATCAACGCGTCCGCGGAGATCGGTCGGCAATCGCTCGCGCAGTAACATCGGCAAGCGACCGATATTGAGGCCGCTGGCCTCGACCTTTAACGCACCATCCCAAGAACCGATGAAGGGATCACCGGCGATCTGCGCCCTCACCGCGCCGCGGCGACATAACGCCGCCGGAAATTGCGCGGTCGCATAAAACTTATGGCGACCGAAACTATTGCGCAGTTGCAGATCGACCTGCGACAAGCTGAGCGAGCCGGCCGGATCGCGCGCGTCGACCCAACGCAACTCGCCATTCTCTACCTCCAGCTGGCGCTGACTCAGCAGCCAATCGCTGAACTTGTCCTTACTCGGCGCCGCATTCGCCACCGGTGTGAATCCGGCCAACCGCACCTGACCGTCCGCTAACCGCATAAACGTCACGCGCGGACGCTGCAGCACCAGGCTGTGCAACTCCATTTGTTTCCACAACAACGGCAACAACGAAAAACTGACGCGTATTTCGTCGATTTGCACGCTCGGCCGGCCGTCGTCGCCGAGTACCGTCACGCCGGCGAAGCGGACACCCGGGTGCAACTTGTCCCAGTACGGCTCGATGCGCTCGGCGCGCACGATATGCTTGGCCTTTTCGCTGATGCGCGCGGCGATATCGCCCTGGCGCGCCAAAATCTCGGGCCAATAGTAGCGACCAATGCCGTAAGCGACGGCGAACAATAAGAACAAGCTGAGACCGGCGTACGCGCCATAGCGACCGAGGCGACGCAGCGGCCGTAGTAAACGAGACAGATTGAATCGTAGTTTTAGTTTCATGCTACCCGCCCCTCTCCCGCTGGGCGGTCGAGACAGCGAGGGCGACGGACGTCGTCCCCTCACCCAACCTCTGCCTGAACACAGAGGGCACCGAATTCACGGCATGCAAAAATTATAGACTCCTGCCATAACAAAACTGCGGCATCACAGCAAAACGACGTCGTATTGCTCCTGGTGATACAGCGGCTCGACCTTCAATTGGATCGGCTTACCGATAAATTCCTGCAGCTTCAACAAGCTGACCGCTTCTTCGTCCAACAGCAAATCGATAACCGCCTGCGACGCTACCACCATATATTCATCGGCGCCGAATTGGCGCGCCTCGCGCAGAATCTCGCGGAAAATCTCATAACTTACGGTATGCGGCGTCTTGAGCGTGCCGCGACCCTGACACGCCGGGCACGGCTGGCAGAGCACATGTTCCAAACTCTCGCGCGTGCGTTTACGCGTCAGCTCGACCAAGCCGAGCGCCGACATCTCGGTCATATAAACCTTGGTACGATCCCGCGCCAGCACTTTTTCCAAGGCACGTAACACCGCACGTCGGTGATCAGGATCTTCCATGTCGATGAAATCGACGATGATCATTCCGCCCAAGTTGCGCAGCCGCAATTGTCGCGCGATCGCCTGCGCCGCTTCGAGATTGGTCTTGAACAGCGTCTCTTCCAGATTGTGGCGGCCGACATAGGCGCCGGTATTGACGTCGATCGTCGTCATCGCCTCGGTCTGATCGATGACGAGATAACCGCCGCTCTTCAGCAACACCTTGCGCACCAGCGCCTTTTTGATTTCGTCTTCGACGCCGTACAGATCGAAGATCGGCCGCTCGCCGGGATAATGCTCGATGCGGTCGGCCACTTCCGGAATAAACTCGAGCGCAAACTCGCGCGCCTTCTCGAAAGTCTCGCGCGAATCGATGCGGATCTCTTCGACCGAGTCGCGCACGAGATCGCGCATCGTGCGAATAGCGAGCGTCAACTCCTCGTGAATCAGCTCGCCGGCGCGCGCGGTTTGGATGCGTTCTTCGCAGGCGCGCCAGATGCGGCGCAAGTAACGGATGTCGGTACGCAGCTCGTCTTCGGTCGCCGCTTCCGCCAGCGTGCGCACGATGTAGCCGCCTTGATCGCCTTCATCGATAGCGGCGCGGATCAGCGTACGCAATCGTTCGCGGACGATGTCGTCGCCGATCTTTTGCGATACGCCGATGTGCGAGCTGTAAGGCATGTACACCAGGTAACGCGCCGGCAACGTGACCTGCGTCGTCAGCCGCGCGCCTTTGCTGCCGAGCTGATCTTTGACGACTTGAACGATGAGTTCCTGACCATCATGCAGCAACTCTTGGATTTTCGGCACCGCCGGACCGGTGCCATTACCGTTACGCGCAACGACGGTAGCACCGATCGTCTCCAGCGGCGGCGCCCGCACGACGCCCTCGGCCGGAGCACGTACGTCGGAGGCATGCAAGAAGGCGGCACGATCGAGGCCGATGTCGATGAACGCGGCCTGCATGCCCGGCAAGATGCGCGCGACTTTACCTTTATAGATATTGCCGACGATGCCGCGGCTGCGGGCACGCTCGATGAAGACTTCTTGCAATACACCGTTCTCGACGACCGCGACGCGGGTCTCCTGCGGCGTGACATTAATTAGTATTTCTTCGCTCATGCAGTTCCCGCCGTTAAGGTTGTCGGCCGACATGTTTCAACAGCTGCACCAGCTCCGCCAGCGGCAAGCCGACGATGCCGGAATAACTGCCTTCGATGCGGGTAATAAACGCCGCTGCGCGGCCTTGGATCGCATAGCCACCGGCCTTATCGGCTGGCTCGCCGGTGGCCCAATAACGCTCGATGTCGTCCTCGGACAGCGGCGCGAACGTCACTGCGCTTTCCGATAACACCCCGTACTCCGCATCCTGATCGACCAAAGTCACGGCGGTCAACACCGCATGCGTCCGGCCGGACAGGCGGCGCAACATGGCCAGACCATGGGCGGGGTCTCGCGGTTTACCGAGGATGTCGTTGTCGATTACCACTTCCGTGTCGGCGCCGAGCACGGGGGCGGGTGGTAGGTTACGCTCGGTGACGAGTTGGACAACGTGGCGCGCCTTGGCGCGCGCTAAGCGGGCGACGTAGTCGCGAGCGGGTTCACCGATATGGGGCTGTTCGACGATGTCCGCGGGTAAGACGTCGAAGGCGACGTCGATTTGACGCAGGAGTTCTTGGCGGCGCGGGCTGGCGGAGGCGAGGTAGATTTTCATCGGACGTATTAGAGACTCACCGATGATACGGCAGATTATTAAGTATGCTCCACGCTCGATAAACCTGCTCAGCAACGACCACACGCACCAACGGATGCGCCAGCGTCAACCGCGACAACGACCAGCGCGCCTGCGCTTGCGCTAAACATTCGGTCGACAATCCTTCCGGCCCACCGATCAACAACGCCAGATCGCCACCGCGCGCCATCTGCGCTTTGACCTCAGTGGCCAAATCCTCCGTGCTGAGCTCACGACCTTGACGATCGAGCGCAACAATGCGCGCGCCCTTCGGCACCGCTGCCAGCAGCCGCTCGCCTTCTTCGCGTAGCAGACGCGCGATGTCGGCACCTTTGGTACGGCGACCGGCGGGAATTTCGCGCAATGTCAGCTTGCATTCGCGCGGCATACGGCCGGCGTATTCGGCGAAGCCGGTCTCAACCCAGGCGGGCACGCGTTCGCCGACGGCAAGGAGATGCAGCTGCATGAGATTAACGGAGCGCTAGAGTTCCTTACCTTCGCCCCACAATTTCTCGAGCTGATAGAACTCGCGAATCGGCGCGCGCATCACGTGCACGACCACATCACCGAAATCGATCAGCACCCAGTCGCCGGTTTCCATGCCCTCGACGCCGATCGGTTTACGGCCACGGCTCGTGAGTTTATCGAGCACTTTATCGGCGACTGACGCAACGTGCCGGTTTGAGGTGCCGGTAACGATGATCATGTAATCGGTGAACTCCGCCACCTTGCGTACATCGAGGTTGATGACATCGTGCGCCTTGGCGTCCTCCAAGGCATCGTTAATATATTTTCGTAATTGAGCAGTACGCATCAGGCAACAAGACTCCGATAAAGCCGGTTATGGCGGATATAGTCCCAAACAGCGGGCGGTAATATTGTCGGCAACGGTTCTTCACCGCGGGCGATGGTGGCGCGCAACTCGGTGGCCGATACAGAATGTGGCGTCACATCGACGAATAAAATGCCGCCGGCCGGTAGCTCGGCGAGATTTTTAGCGTCCGTCTGCAGACGCTGGCGCGCCCATACGGGTAACGCCGCCGGCACCGGCAACGCCTGCCCCGGCCGCTGCATGACCACGAGATGTGCCAGCTCGAACAATTCCTGCCAGCGGTGCCAAGTAGCGAGGCCGGCAAAGGCGTCGGTACCGAGCAATAGACAAAGCGGCGTCGAACCGAGCTCGGCCCGCAATGCTGCCAACGTCGTCACGGTATACGACACGTTGCCACGACGGAGCTCGCAGTCATCGGCGATCAGCCCCGGGAATTCCGCTACCGCCAATTCCACCATACGCAACCGCTGCGCGGCCGTCGCTATCGGCGGCGCCCGATGCGGCGGCACGGCGGCGGGGATCAAATGCACCGCGGAAAGTGCGAGCCGCTCTTTGACTTCGTGGGCCGGCCGCAAGTGGCCGTAGTGAATGGGGTCGAACGTACCGCCGAGGAGACCGATCATGGAAAGCGCGTACCCCGCATAACGCTAGGGCTCCCCTCCCCCCTTGCGGGGGAGGGGACGGGGGAGAGGGGGCGTATTACCGGCACCACACCGATACTAAACCCCCTCTCCCCGTTCCCCTCCCCCGCAAGGGGGGAGGGGAACGCACTAATTATCCGCGCGACTACCATCAAGACCGCACATGCCCGTCGCCGATCACGACAAACTTCTGCGACGTCAGCCCTTCCAACCCGACCGGTCCGCGCGCGTGCAGCTTGTCGGTGGAGATGCCGATCTCGGCACCGAGGCCATATTCAAAGCCGTCGGCGAAACGCGTCGACGCATTCACCATCACCGAGCTCGAATCGACTTCGCGCAGAAAACGCCGCGCACGAGTGATGTCTTCGGTAACGATGCTGTCGGTATGTTGTGAGCCGTACTTGCCAATGTGCGCGATCGCTTCGTCGACGTCGGCGAGCACGCGCACCGCTAGGATCGGCGCCAAATATTCGGCGTACCAATCGTCTTCGGTCGCCGGCTTCGCCTGCGGCAGGATCCGCCGCGTCTCATCGCAACCGCGCAACTCGACGCCCTGCTCCTGATACCGCTTGCCGAGCACCGGCAAAATCTTGTCGGCGACGGCACGCGCGACCAGCAGCGTTTCCATCGTGTTGCAGGTGCCGTAACGCTGACACTTGGCGTTGAATGCGATCTTGATCGCTTTATCGATGTCGGCCTTGTCGTCGATGTAGACGTGGCACACGCCATCGAGGTGCTTGATCATCGGAATGGTCGCTTCGCGCATGATGCGCTCGATCAAACCTTTACCGCCGCGCGGCACGATCACGTCGACGTAATCCTTCATCGTAATCAGCTCGCCGACGGCGGCACGATCGGTGGTCGCGACCACTTGCACCGCCTCGGCCGGCAAACCGGCGGCGCGCAAGCCCGCCTGAATGCAGGCGGCGATGGCGCCGTTCGAATGAATCGCTTCACTGCCGCCGCGCAGGATGGCGGCATTGCCGGCTTTGAGGCACAGGCCGGCGGCGTCGGCGGTCACGTTCGGCCGCGATTCATAAATAATGCCGATGACACCGAGCGGCACGCGCATGCGACCGACTTGAATGCCGGACGGACGAAAGCTCATGTCGGTGATCACGCCGACCGGATCCGGCAGCGTGGCAATTTGCCGCAAGCCGTCGGCCATCGATTTGATACGCGCCGCGTTCAGCTCCAATCGATCGAGCATGGCGGCATCGAGACCGTTAGCTTTGCCGGCATCGAGATCCTTGCGGTTAGCAGCGATCAACGCGTCGCGGTTGCGCTCCAGCTCCGCTGCCATCGCCAGCAACGCCGCATCCTTCGCCGCCGTCTCGGCGCGCGCCAATTCGCGCGCGGCCGCGCGCGCTTGCCGGCCGAGCGCCTGCATATAGGACTGAATATCGGTAGGAGTCGAAAGAGACACCTGCTTCATGACATCGCTCCGTTAATCGTAAATGCGCCGCTGCGCAAACCGCCGAGGGCCAGCGCCAATAGTTCGAGCTCTAACCAAACATCGCCGGCGCGGCGGCCTTTGACGACGCGATCGGCACGCGCCGCCGCCCGAATCATTTGCGGCCAAGCGTCAGCCGGCGTACGCCGCAATACTTTCTGCACCAGCGGCTTACGCCGTTGCCAAACGCGATACTCGTCGAGCACCTGCGCTTCGTTGCGACCGGCGACGATTGCCGCGGCGATGCGCGCCAGCTCGCGGATTTCGCGCACTAACGCCCACAACACCAACGCCGGCGCTTCACCATCGGTCTTCAGACTGCGCAGAATCCGCAGCACCACGCCGACGTCACCCGCCAAACAGGCGTCGGTCAGGGCATACACGCTGAACCGAGCATTGTCGCTGAGGTTACCGGCAATATCATCCGCGCTCACCTGACGGCTGTCGAGCATGGCCAATTTGTCGATCTCCTGGGCGCAAGCGAGCATATTTCCCTCGGTGTAATGCGCCAACATTTCGGTGACGCCGGGCCCCGGCGTCAGTCCGCGCGCGCGCATGCGCCGCTCGATCCAGGCCGGCAATTGCCGCGGCTCCACTGGATAAATCGTGATCATGACACCGGCATTGTCGAGCGCCGTGACCCACTTGGCCGACTTCGCCTGCTTGTCGAGCTTGCCGGCGATAACGAGCAAGATGAGATCGGGCGACGGATCGGCCGCGAGTTCGACCAAGGTCTTGGCGCCTTCTTCGCCCGGCTTAGCAGTCGGCAAGCGCAGCTCGATCAACCGACGCGCGGCGAACAACGAACCGGAGCGGGTGTCGGCGTAGAGCGCCGACCAATCGAAACCGCTTTCGACGGTGTACAGCTCGCGGTTGCCGAAACCGGCGGCCTGCGCCGCGGTACGGATGGCGTCGGCGCATTCCTGTGTCGTCAACGGATCGTCGCCGCTGATGAGATAAACGCTGGCGAGCCCGCGCTTGAGCTGACCGGCCAGCTGATCGGCATTGAGCGGCATGGTTACGGCGCCGGTGTCAGCGCACGTGCTAACCGGCGGACGATGATTTGCGCGGCTTCGTTGCGCATGTCGCGCACCAGCTCGCGTTCCTCTTGTTCCTTGGCCAATGTCAACGCCGGGTCGTAATTGAAATCGCGCTGCAACTGCACATTTTGTGGCGGCAGCGGCTGCGGACCGGACAGCTGGAAGCCGACCACATACCGCAATCGATACTGGTTCGCCTTGGCGGTGGTCGTGCTGACGCCGATCACTCGACTTTCGACGTCCTCGCGCGACAACGATACCGTCGGCACGTCGACCGCGTCGACCACACTGGCACCGGCTTGGGCGAACGCATTGCGCACGGCGACCGCCAGTGGATCGTTGGCAGCCGCCGTGGTCATGACGATGCGCACTTTCGCCAAACTCGCCGGCAGCGTCACGCCGCCGCTACTGCCGCGCAAGTGAAAACCGCAACCGGCCAAGGCCGCTGCGACCAGCACTATCACGCTGAAACGAGCGCGCCGCATTGTCGTTGAACGTCTCACAGGGATACCGTTTTCTTTATGTTTGGGATTAACCGGCGACGACGATATTAATCAAGCGGCCGGCAACGACGATCAGCTTTTTCACCGGTTTATCGCCGATATGCCGCCGTACGCCTTCATCGGCGAGGGCGATTTCGCGCACGCGTTCTTCCGACACATCCGCCGGCACGGTCACGCGTCCGCGCAATTTGCCGTTCACTTGCACGACCAACTCGACTTCGTTCGTCACCAACGCCGCTGCTTCCGGCTGCGGCCACGACGCTTCGAGAATGTCCTGACCGTACTTGAGCTCGCCCCACAAGTAATGACAGATGTGCGGGGTGATCGGCGACAACAGCCGCAGCAGAATGCTGATGCCTTCAGTCACGGCGGTGCGCATGGCCAGGTCGGCCTCGGCACGTGGCGCGCGTTCGAGCGCGTTCAAGATTTTCATCGCCGCCGACGCGACCGTATTGAATTGGAATTTGACGAAGTCGTTGTTGGCCTGCTTCAACACCGCATGGATTTCCCGCCGTAAGCTTTGAACCTCGTTCGATGCCTTCGACCAATCGACCTTCGCCGGCGCGAGCGCCGGATCGATGAACGTGCGGCTGTCGACACCGAAATTCCACAAGCGCTTGAGGAAGCGATGCGCCCCGTCGACGCCGGAATCCGACCACTCGAGCGTCTGCTCCGGCGGCGCGGCGAACATCATGAAGAAGCGCGCGGTGTCGGCGCCGTATTCTTCGATCAATGCTTGCGGGTCGACACCGTTGAGCTTTGATTTCGACATCGTGCCCAACTGCCACTCCACCGGCTTGCCATCTCTCTTTAGAACCTGGCCGATACGATTGCGTTTTTCGTCGTAGTGCACTTCGACATCGGCTGGGCTGAAGTACTCCATGCGGCCAGCTGCCGGTTTACGCGAGTAAATATCGTTTAACACCATACCTTGCGTAAGCAAGCGCGTGAACGGCTCGTCATAGCTAACGAGCTTCATATCGCGCATGACCTTCGACCAGAAGCGCGAATACAGCAAATGCAAGATCGCATGCTCGATGCCGCCGATGTATTGATCGACCGGCATCCAGTATTGCGCGTGCTGATCGGTCATCGCCTTGTCATTGCTCGGACAAGCATAGCGCGCGTAGTACCACGACGAATCGACAAACGTGTCCATCGTGTCGGTTTCGCGCTTCGCCGGCTTGCCGCATTTTGGACACGGTGTGTTTACGAAATCGGTGCGCTTGTTAAGTGGATTGCCGGTGCCGTCGGGCACGCAATCTTCCGGCAGCTTCACCGGCAATTGATCGTCGGGTACCGGCACATCGCCGCATTGCTTGCAGTGGACGATCGGGATCGGGCAGCCCCAATAGCGCTGGCGCGAGATACCCCAGTCGCGCAGGCGGAACATCACCTGCTTGTCGCCCGCGTCCTTCGCCTTGAGATCGGCGGCGATGGCGTCGACCGCTTCTTTATAAGAGAGACCGTTGTACTTGCCGGAATTGACGCAGCGACCGTGCTCTTTGTCGGCGTACCACTCGGCCCACGTCTCGGTGCTGAAGGACTGGCCGGCAACGTCGATTACCGGCTTGATCGGGAGTTTGTACAGCTTGGCGAAATGAAAATCGCGCTCGTCGTGTGCCGGCACCGCCATGACCGCGCCTTCGCCGTAACCCATGAGCACGTAGTTACCGACCCACACCGGGATCGATTCGCCAGTCAGCGGATGGGTCACGCTCAAACCGGTCGGCATGCCTTTCTTTTCGATGGTGGCAATATCCGCCTCCATCACTGAACCTTGCTTGCACTCGTCAACGAACGCCGCCAGCTTCGGATTATTCTTCGCCGCGTACGTGGCCAACGGATGCTCGGCCGCCACCGCGCAGAACGTGACGCCCATGATGGTGTCGGCGCGCGTGGTGAACACCCACATCAGCGCTTCATCCAAACCACCCCCACCCTCTTTCCCTCCCCCTGAGGGAGAGGGAGGCAAGCCGAGGGCGCTGCGCGCGACCCCATTTACTCGAAACGCGAAGCGCACGCCGACGCTCTTGCCGATCCAGTTCGCCTGCATCGTGCGCACGCGCTCGGGCCACTCAGGCAACTTGTCCAGATCGCCGAGCAATTCTTCGGCATACTTGGTGATCGCCAGGTAATACATCGGGATCTCGCGCTTCTCGATCACCGCGCCGGTGCGCCAGCCGCGGCCGTCGATGACCTGCTCGTTGGCGAGCACGGTTTGATCGATCGGATCCCAGTTCACCGTGCCGGTAGTCTTGTAGGCGATGCCGTGCTCCAACATGCGCAGGAACAACCACTGATTCCACTGGTAATAATCGGGCTTACAGGTCGCCAGCTCGCGCTCCCAGTCGATGGCGAAGCCGAGCGACTGCATCTGCTTTTTCATGTAAGCGATGTTGTCGTAAGTCCACTTCGCCGGCGGCACCTTGTTGGCCATAGCGGCGTTCTCGGCCGGCAGCCCAAAAGCGTCCCAACCCATCGGCTGCAACACATTGAACCCATGCATGCGCTTGTAGCGCGTGATCACGTCGCCAATGGTGTAATTGCGCACATGCCCCATATGCAGCTTCCCCGACGGATAGGGAAACATGGACAGGCAGTAATACTTCGGCTTGGCCGAGCCATCCTCGGCACGAAAGGAGCGTTTCTCCTGCCAATACGTATGCGCGTCTTGTTCGACGATTTTGGGACTGTAGCGGTGATCCATTGCGATGAAACGAAAGGTCGATGAGGCCGGAAGGATACCGTATTTCCCTAGCACCGGTCAGGGGCGCGCCGGCCCACCCTGCCGGCACTAACAGCGGCTAAGCTACCTATATAATGATTTACCCCTTCTGGCCTATGAACGATCCGTATTGTCCGCAATGACTGATCTGCTGCTCCAAACCAAACTGCTGCTGCTCCTTGGCGTCGCCAATGGCGCACCGCTGTTCGGCCACAAAGCCTTCCGCGAACGCTTCGCCTGGCCGCTCGATGGCGGTGCCCGCTTTTTCGACGGCCGGCCGCTGCTGGGACCGTCGAAGACGATTCGCGGCGTGGCCCTCGCCCTACTAACGACCCCGTTGGCGGCGTTGTTGCTTGAACTCGATTTCCACACCGGCATCGTCATCGCCGGCTTCGCCATGCTCGGCGATCTGACGTCGAGCTTTACGAAGCGTCGCCTGGGGTTATCGTCGAGCAGCCAGGCCGTTGGCGTGGATCAGATTCCCGAAAGCCTGTTTCCGCTGCTCGCGGTGCAAACCACGTTCGGTTTAGCGGCGCTTGACGTTGGGGTGTTAGTGACGGTATTTCTGGTACTGGAGCTGGCGATATCGCGAGTTCTTTTTAAATTGCGGTGGCGCGATCAACCGTATTAGGTGCCGCGTTACATAAAAGCGCTACGACCGTTAAGGTCGATACAAATCGTCTGCCCGCGCCGTGGTTTCCATGTCCTCCAGCTTGCCGTAGATAGAGATATCGTGACCCATCCCTCCTAACGCCTCCACAGCATCGCGAACGCCACCTCGGGCGGCGCGCTCCAAGTACTGCACCGCAAGTTTCTCATCGGCAGGCTTGCCATACATGGAATACACATAATGGAACATCCCCAGGTGATAGTCAGCGATGGCATAACCTTGCACCGAGGCTGACGTTAATAGCGTGTACATACGCTGACGGCTCTTGTCAGTGGGTGGTTTAGCTGACAGTTCAATAGCAATAGCCAAATACACCTGAGCAACAGGATCGCCGAGAGCAGCGGCTTGCTCATAAAGTGACCAGTGATCATGGCCGGCGGCTTCGATCGATACCATATTGGTCTCTACCAACCGGCCCAACAGCGTCATCGCCTTGGCGCTACCCTTGGCAACCGCTATTCGCAACTGCTCGACCGCTCTCGTCTCATCATTGCCCAGTTCGAGTAGGCGACCGTAATAGAAATACAGATCTGGATCATTTCGGCCGCGTTTAATCAATGCCTCACACGATTTGCTCAGGCCCAATGCTTTTTGTGCGTGCTGTGGATCTTTGCGGTCTGGTGGTACCGATCGACAAACCGCCAACTGCTCGCGATATTGCGCATCGGCGTTGGGATCGGACAGGCACGCGGTGATGGCAATCGTCAATCCGATGGTGGCTATGCAATTAAAAGCAACGATAAATTTTAGAGGGTGACTCATAGGTACGCTTGCCTTTAACGACGCGATACAACTCAACACAAAAATCGGCTTGCGTTAAGGTCGATATAACTCATCTGCCCGAGCTGTGGTGTCCATGTCCTCCAGCTTTCCGTAGATCGAGATATCGTGCCCCATCGACCGCAACATCTCCGCGGCATCACGAATGCCACCTCGGGCTGCCCGTTCTAAGTACGGCACCGCAAGTTTTGCATCGGCGGGCGCTCCATCTCGCGAATACAAATGATGGAACATCCCGAGATAATAGTCCGCCAAGGGATAGCCTTGCGCCGACGCTGACATCAATAGCGTGTACCTACGACGACGGCTCGCGTCGGTAGATGGTTGGGTTGCCAGATCAATAGCTCTAGCCAGATAAACCTGAGCGACAGGATCGCCGAGAGCAGCAGCTTGTTCGTAGAGGGACCAGTGATCACGACCGGCAACTTCGACCGATACCAAATTGAACTCAACCAATTGGCCTAGCAACGTCATTCCCTTGGCGCTGCCCTTGTCGCTTGCTATCCGTAACTGCTCGACTGCTCTTTTCTCGTCATTCCCGAGCTCGAGTAGGCGACCGTAATAGAAATAGAGGTCCACGTCATTGTGGCCTTGATTTATCAGTGCCTCGCACGACTTACTCAGATCCAGCGCTTTTTGCCTATAGGGTGGACCTTTTGCGATCTGTGGCAACGATCTGCACACCTTCACTTGCTCACGATACTGGGCATCAGCATGAGTATCGGAAAGGCAGGCGGTGATAGTTATCGTTAGGCCGGTAATTGCAACACGCTTTAACGTATTGATCGATTTCAAAGGGAGACGCATGGTTTAACGCACTCCTTCGGCCTTCTGTGCAGTGGAAAGCCACCGATGACATTTCATACTAAAGTGCAACGTGAGTGGATCAAAGACCATTCGGAAACGGATTACATTCAACTTTCCGATTATTTCGGCGCAACGTGCTTGCAATCTTTCGCTGTCGCTACCTGTCTGATAGCTCGATTCCTTTAGCCTGGTAATCTCGTGGTGTATGCGAATAACTTCGTCCTGCCCTAACGCACCTTTACCTTGCCTCGCCTTAAATCCGCGTTCGATTTGTTCAATATTGGCCTTGATACGCTGCTCGACGCCCTTCTCAAGCTCGGTTGATCGCTGAGTCAGGTTGCCGAGAATCTTGACGATCTCATCGATCCTTTCCATCTCTGACCGGGAAAAAATCCTGACACATGTCGAATGGTAATTGATCTCATTCACCACACCGCGCCGAACCTCTACCTGGGCCACCATATAAGCTGTAATGTACTTACTCGTCTCTTTATCAATCTCGTTGAGTTCCTTTTCCACATGCTGAAGCGCTTGCGGCCCCAACGCCTGGTGTTCGTCTATTAATTCTTGCCCGTAGTCCATTCCGGCATCGATTAACCCATCCTTTGCCAGATCTTTTGCTTTATCAAGTATGAAATCCATTGGTGACGACATAACGCTCCTCCCTTGTCGAAAGTTAAGAAAAATTGATAGTGCCCTTCATGCTACCGATCGCTCGTCTCAGTCGTATCGATGCGAGCGCTGCTTGAATCCAGAAAAGGGAAACGACGACAAAAAACGCCGAGTGGGTCGGTCGTGTGCCGATACGATGGATAAAAAAGATGGGGATCGAGTTGGGTACGGCTTCACAAGAACATTCCCTTTCTTGATTCTGCTTCTTATTAGCGGGGAGATTCGACCAGACGAAAAGCGGTCGGTCAAGCGACTTGCGTTCTATACAATTCGGGTTGAGGAAATTATTTTGGGTGTGGAGGTGCGTTGTTGGAAGGGTGGGGATGGAAAATAAAAGCCCATTTAACTCACCCCCCACCCTAGCCCTCCCCCGCTGTTGCGGGGGAGGGGATGTGGCCGTTGTAGGGTGGGCAACGTAGTTTTGCCCACGCGGATTCAAATAACGCGTCGGCAGCAAGGCTGCCCACTCCCTACATTGTTAGGTTTTCTTTTTTATATCCCCTCCCCTGCGTAGCGGGGGGTGAGGCGGGGTTTTCGTGAGTGTCCAGTGGACACTCACGCCGGCGAACGGGCGCGCTGAAGTTCGCGCGCACTGGGCGGGAATGGTTAGGGTGGGGGCGGTTGTTGTTGCGGTTGCTATTCCCCCTGTGATGCATGCCCGAGAAGCACAGGCACGTTTGCGCCACCCGGGGGGTGCTTTCTTTTAGTTGCGGGACGGAGCATCCCGCTGATTACATTTATTACTTCGACCAGCATTGCCCCAACGAGGCGATTCAACCCACTCCCCGCCGCAACCGATGCAGCGTCACCTCCGGCGGACAATTCAACCGCACATCAACGATCGACGCCCCGGAACCCGCCGACGTATAACCGCGCAAATTCTCATAACGCCACGCGCCCTTCGTAAAGCGACGCGGACAATTCGTCGTATCGGTGATCAACGGAAATCCACCGGGCAAACAAATCTGACCGCCATGCGTATGACCGCTCAACATGAAATCGAAACCGGCGGCAGCGGCTTCGCGATACGCCTCGGGCGTATGCGATAACAAAATGGCGGTCGTATCGGTGGGCTTAGCGCGGGCGACTTTATCGACGTCATGCAGCCTGTAGTAATGCGCATCGTCAATACCGGCAAGATAAAGCGCCGCACCGGCGCGGTCGATCGTAACGGCCTCGTTCAGCAACACCCGTATGCCAAGTGCCTCCATGCCCGGCACCAGCCGCAACGTGTCGTGATTGCCGAGCACGGCATAGACCGCGCCTTGCAAATGCGGACGCACGCGTGCCAACGCCGCCAGCGTCGGCTGATGCGGGCCGAAGGTGCGCGTACGAAAATCACCGGTGAGCACGCACAGGTCATAGTCGACACGACGAATACAATCGATGAGCACCTCGGGAATGTCGGCGCTCGTATCCAAATGCGGATCGCTGATCTGCAACAGCGTGTAGCCGTCGAACGCCGGCGGTAATGTCGGCAAAAATACCTCGTTCTCGCACAGCCGCACAGCACGGGCATTGCGGCGCGCGCGTTCGTGCAAGCCGACAAGGCGCAGGCTGTTGCGAATCAAGGAATGGGCGGAATACCAGGAATCGAAATGAAACAGGCGATAGCCGAACTGACGCACGTGCTGCGCGTAATCGGCTTCGAGTTGCAGGCGCCGTTCTACGCGGTCGGCGCCGAAACGCCGTGCCAATAAATTCAACGCGTCGTTCTCGGTTTCAGCCGAACCGGCCGAAGGGTCGATACCCAGAGCGAACGATGTGGGATAACCACTCTTCATTTTATGCAGCTACGGACGACGAGATATTCAGCATAACGCAATCCGGGTGTGCCGGCCTACGGTACTGCCGATGGCGCTAACGCGGTCAGTGCGGGCCGTTGGTCTCGGTGACGAGCGGCGGCATCGTCAGGCGCGGGCGCGCGCTCAACAGCTTTACATACTCGTCGTTCGGTATCGGCGGGCTGAAGTAATATCCCTGCATGACATCGCACTCGTGCGAACGCAGGTAAGCCAGCTGATCGGCAGTTTCCACGCCCTCAGCGATGACATTGAGCTGCAGCTTGTGTGCCATGGCGATGATGGCGGTGGCGATTGCGGCGTCGTCGCCGTCGGCGGGGATACCCTTGACGAACGAACGATCGATCTTCAAACGATCGATCGGGAAACGCTTCAAATAACTCAAGCTCGAATAGCCGGTACCGAAGTCGTCGATCGACAACTGCACGCCGATATCGCTCAGTCGTTTCATGTTGGCGATCGTGGTCTCGGGATTGTGCATCAACACGCTTTCGGTCAGCTCAAGCTCCAACCGCTCCGGTGGCAACCCGGTCTCGCGCAACACCTTGGCGACCGTGCTGGCAAAATCCGGACGCTGGAATTGGCGCGGCGAAATGTTAACCGCCAACGTCAGCGCTCCCAAACCGTTGCTATCCCACTCCTTACATTGCGCGCAGGCGGTGCGTAGCACCCACTCGCCGATCGGAACGATCAACCCAGTCTCTTCAGCCAGCGGAATGAACTGCAGCGGCGGCACCATACCGCGTTCCGGATGGCGCCAACGCAGCAGCGCTTCGGCGCCGATAACGTTACCGCCGTTGAGCTCGACGATCGGCTGATAGTGCAGTGTGAACTCGCCGCGATCGAGCGCTCGGCGCAACGCGTTTTCGAGACTCAAGCGATCTTGCGCGTGCGCCGTCATTTCGGCGGCATAGAACTGATAGGTGTTGCGGCCGATTTCCTTAGCGCGATACATCGCTACGTCGGCATTGCGCAACAACTCTTCGACGTCTTGCGAATCGTGCGGATAAAGCGTTAGACCCAAGCTCGCGCTAACGTAAATCTCTTGCCCCAACAACTCGAACGGTCGCCGCAGACTCGTCAGAATCTTGTGCGCTAGGCGTGCGGCGTCGTCGACCTGCGCCATGTCCGCCAGAATTAAGGTGAACTCATCGCCGCTGGTACGGCCGACCGTATCGCCGTCGCGCAAACAATGGCGCAGTCGCTCGGCCATCGCCCGCAACAGCAGGTCGCCGGCTTCATGACCGAGACTCTCGTTGATCGTTTTGAAACGATCGATGTCGAGGAAAGCGACCGCAACTTGGCGACTGTGTCGGCTCGCTTGAAAAATCGCTTGGCGCAGGCGGTCGGCAAACAGCGCTCGGTTCGGCAAGCCGGTCAACGAATCGTGTTGCGCCAAATACGCCAGGCGTTCTTCCGAGCGCTTGCGCCGAACGACCGCCGCGAGCTGCGGCGCCATACTCGACACCGTGCGCACCAGATACTCGTCTTCCGGCCGCACCTGGCGCATGAAAAATTCGATTACTGCCTCGAGCGCATTGCCGCTGTAGACCGGCACGACGATCGCCGCCTGCAAGCCGTCAGCGGCCGCATAGGTCGCACGGCGAAAGTCACGTTGCCCGCTGAGATCGCGACACCACAATGGCAAATGCTCGCGCGCTGCCCGCGCCAACAGACCGGCACCGTTCAGCTCGACATTCCAGGATTCGCAGGTGCTATGAAACGTCTCCAAGCCGGGCGCGCCGCTGTACCACGCCGGGCTGCATTCAAGACGACTGCCGTCGGCATTCGGCAGCCACGCCTGGCCGATGGCCCAACCGGTCGTTTGACAAATCGCGCGCAGCGCCATTGCCAATGCTGATCCCAGATCCTTAGCGTCGTTGACCGCAACCGAAATCGTATGCAACAACTGCAGCTCATCGGCGAGCTGTTTCTGTGGCGTGATGTCGCGCATCACGCCTTCGATCGCGACGCGCTGCCCGCGCTGATCGAGCACATGCGCATAACGTTGCTCGGTCCACACGACCGCGCCGTTCTTGTGCAGCCAACGCAGCTCGACGACCGGCGGCGCGCGGCCGGCGGCAATTTCATCGAGCTGTGCGCGATCATCGGGATAGAGCAGTGTGGCGGCCAGATTTGGATCGGCGCAAATTTCTTCCGGCGTATAGCCGATCATCGATGCAACCGTGGGACTAATGAAGGTAAAACCGCGTTCGGGCAGAAACTGATAGCGATAGATCACATCGCGCGAGCTATCGACCAGCCGCTGATAACGCGCATCACTTTCGCTAAGGGCGGCACGTGTCCGCTGCAGCGCTCGCATCGGTTGCAACAACCGGCGATCGGCGCTGCGAGCCAGCAACAGCAACCCAACGACGGCGATCCAGAGGATATTAAGCGGCGGTGTCTGTGACGAAGAAGGAATCCAATAAACGTAGGCGACAAACAACAACACGGGAATCAGTGCCAACACGAACAGCAGCGACAACCGCCACGCAATGCCCGTTGACTTCCCTGTGCTTGGCAAGTCGACCCCCGCCATCGTGGATTAGCCGAACCGAGTGCCCCCCGACCCCCGTTCTCTGACTATAACCCACGATGGCATTCCCGCAAGGCAAGCCGGCTTTATCCGCCCGACTTGGCGTCGAACCGCTGGATGACCTTGTCCGTCAGGTCTGCTTCGCCGGCGGCGTAAAGCGGCAACTGGCGCTTTTCGAATACTAACAGCAGCTTTTCTTCCTTAGCCAAGTCCTGAATGATGCCCTGGATCACGGGTCCGATTTTCTTCTCGGCCTCCATCTGCTTTTGTTGCAGCTCGTGTTCGGCCGTCGACACCTTCTCACGGAACACTTTAACTTTCGCTTCGAAGTCCTTCTGTTTGTCCTTGCGCTGCTGCTCGGTCATTACCAACTTGTCCTTTTCTAAGGACTGTTGTTGGCTCTTGAGTTGCTGCTCTTCCTTGCCCAACGTTTCTTGGCGTTCTTTGAAGAGCTTTTGGATATCGTCTTTCGCACGCTTACCGGCCTTGCTCTCGTTCGACACCTTGGTCATGTCGACATAGCCGATACGCACTTCATCGGCATGGACTGCTCCCGCACCGATGATCCATGCGCTCAACAACAGTACCGTTCCTAAAATTCGTTTCATTATTACTCCTCGTTAGTGATTAAGATTGATAGAAGTCGGGCACTTTTAACGTGATTCGCCCGTGGGCGCAAGAATGGTGACTTAAAGAAAATGGGAAATCGACTACGGCGGGAACGAAGGAGCAACTCCCTTATCTAATGCCGGCGCTTACGGCGCTTCTGTTCGTACATGGCGCGGTCGGCTTTGGTCATCATTTCTTCGACCGAGGGCGCGATATTCGGGTCGAAGTGCATCGCCCCGATACTTATAGATAACTCGTACGGCCATTTGCCGGTAGCGTTGCGTTCTTGAATCATCTTTTGCAACCGCTGCGGGATCGCCTGCACGGTCTCGTCATTGCCACGCACGGCGAGCGCGGCAAATTCGTCGCCGCCGATGCGGCCGAGGATATCCGACGCACGGAACGTACGTTCGAGGATATCGGCGGCTTGCACCAAAGCGCGATCGCCTTCCTGATGTCCGTAGGTGTCGTTGATGTACTTCAAGTGATCGAGATCGGCGTACAGCAGAATCAATCCGCGCTCGGTGTGGCGCGCGACTTTTAATTGTTGCTCGGCGAGCGTGATGAAACCGCGACGGTTATAAAGACCGGTCAAACCGTCGGTCAGCGACAACGCGTGAACTTCGAGATACATCTGGTGGCGCTCGAGCGCGTGGCGGATATTGCGCACCAACCAGTAACGATCGAACCGGCCTTTGGTGAGAAAATCCTGCGCACCCTCTTGCACCGCCTTCAGCGCCAGCACGTCGTCATCGAGACCGGTGAGCACGACGATCGGAATCTGCGGCACGTGCTCGTGTACGCGCACGAAAGTTTCGAGGCCTTGGCTATCCGGCAAACCGAGATCGAGCAAAATAAGATCGAAACGTTGATCCTGCAAGCAACGCAATGCTTCCGCCAACGATTCCACATGCGCCGTGCGGAACGTTACGTTGGGTTCGTCGGACAACGATTCGCGCAACAGCAAGGCGTCAGTGGGGCTGTCCTCGACGAGCAAGATGTCGATCGGTTTGTCGCGCATTATCCCTTGTCGACACGTGTCGCCACTTCCAACCAAAAGCGCTCAATCAGCCGTATGGTATCGGCAAACTGCGCGTAATCCACCGGCTTAGTCACATAGGAATTAGCGTATGCCCGATAGGCGCCGAGCACGTCGCGCTCCTCGTGCGAGCTGGTCAATACGACGACCGGAATCGTTCGCAGCTCGTCGTCGGTTTTAATATCCATTAAAACTTCTTGGCCGGTCTTTCGCGGCAATTGTAGATCGAGCAGGATCAAATCCGGCCGCGGTGCGGTGCCGTAGGGCCCTTGCCGCCGCAAAAACTGCAACGCCTCCATTCCATCTTCGACGACATACAACTCGCTCGGTACTTTGGCGAGGCTCAAGACTTCCCGCACCATCATGGCATCGGTGGGGCTATCTTCGACCAACAATATTTGTGCTTTGAATGCGTTCGACATACCCGTATTAATGCTGATGGCTGTAACGCTCGGATGACTGTTCATTCTGCACGCCCCCTCCAGGAAGTGTGAAGTAAAAAGTGGCGCCCCGGCCGGCGACCGACTCGACCCAAATGCGGCCGTAGTGACGTTCGACGATCTTGCGACAGATCGCTAAACCGATGCCGTTGCCGGGAAACTGATTGCGTCCATGCAATCGTTGAAACACGCCGAAGATGCGCTCGAAGTATTGCGGCTCGATGCCAATGCCGTTATCACGAACATAAATAATGTGACCGCCGCTCTTGCGCTCGGTACCGACATGAATATACGGCGACTCTTTGCCGCGGAACTTGAGGGCGTTACCGATAAGGTTCTGAAACAACTGCGTCAGCTGTGTCGGATCGGCGCTAACCACCGGCATCTCGTCATACGTCACTCGGGCGCCGGATTCTTTGATGGTAAACGCCAAGTTCGCCAGCGCTTCATCGAGCGGCTGGCTCACGTCGCACGGCTCGAACGGCTTGCCACGGGTGCCGACGCGCGAGTAGCTCAAGAGATCGTTGATCAAGGCTTGCATGCGCACTGCACCGCTGACGGCGTGCTCGATCAGCTCATCGGCGCGACCGTCGAGCTTTTGCTGATAGCGCTGCTGCAACAACTGCACGCATCCGGAAATGGCGCGCAGCGGTTCTTGCAGATCGTGCGAAGCGACGTACGCGAATTGCGCGAGCTCACGGTTACTGCGTTGCAACTCGTCAGTGTAACGTCGCAGTTCCTGCTCGGCGCGTTTGCGCTCGGTAATATCGGTGATTGCCGCCAAGCAAAATTGGCCGTCGCTGCTAGTGAACGGATTAAGGCCGATTTCGATCGGAATTTGCCGGCCGTCTTTGCGACGGCCGTGCAGCTCACGGCCGGGGCCGGCGGCCTGTAACGGCGGGTCGACGAAGAACGCATCGCGTTGGTCCGGCGGCAAACCGCGCACGAGATCGGGCACGAGCAGATCGAGTGGCTGGCCGATCAGTTCTTCGCGGGCATAACCGAACAGCGTCTCGGTCTGACGATTGGTCAGAACGATGTGACCGTTTTCATCGACCATGATCATGCTGTTCGGCGCCGCTTCGACCGCCATGCGGAACTGTTCCTCGGCACGCTTGCGGTCGTCGACGTCGGTAACCGTACCGACCCACTCGCGCAACGTGCCATCGGTCTGATGCAGCGGCACCATACGCAGCGTACAAAAGCGATAACTCTGCGTGCGTGCATGCCAAAAGCGCGTCTCCATCTCGAAGACATCGCACGCATGAAGCGCATGGCGCCAACGCAGCTTCGCCGTTTCGCGATCGTCGGGGTGCGCCGCGCTGAAGCCGCCGACGTCGGCGTAGTCTTCCCACTTCTGCCCGGTATAGGCTTCCCACGACGGCGACCGGTCAAGTACCCGCCCCCGCGCATCGAGACTAAATACTACTGACGTTGTCGCCGCTACCAGCATGCGATAACGCTCTTCGCTCTGACGCACGGCCGCCTCGGCCCGCTTACGCCCGGTAATGTCACGCGTAAACCCGCGGGTGTGCACGAAGTTGTCGTCTTCCCAATAGACGCTGGAGCTGATGAGCACGTCGCAGATCGATCCGTCTTTACGGCGCAGCTGGGCCTCGCACTCTTCGATGACCTCGTGGCGTGCGAGCCGCGCGAGCATGTCGTCGATTACCGAACGATTGCCATGAAAATCGGCGATGGGTCGACCGATATATTCTTCGGCGCTGTAGCCTAGCATCTGCAATTCGTAACGATTAGCCCATTGAATGATGCCGTCCGGGCCGACCCAATGAAGTCCAATGTTGGCGTTCTCGATGAAGTTGGCGATCTGCTCGCGGCTATAACGCAGCTCGACTTCGATACGGCGGCGCTCGATCATCTCGCTGTCGAGCGCCGCGACTCGCTGCTTCAGCTCGTCGCGTGCCTGCTCAAGCTCGTCGCGACGTTTGCCGATTTCATCGAGCATGTCGTTGAAGCCATCGGCCAACACACCGAGCTCGTCGTTGCCGCGCTTGACTGCACGCACCTGCAGATCACGCTCGCGGCCGACGCGGCGCATGAGCTGTGCAAGCTCGGCGATCGGTTCGGTAACGACACGCTGCAACCAGACAGCGACCAAAAAACCGACACTGAGCACGGCGGCGAACAACGTCGCCAAGATGCCGATGAAACCCCATAACGTGCCGGTCCACTGTCCCATGTCGATGGCCAGGTAAACACGACCAATCGGTCGGTCTTTCAAATAAACCGCGCGCGCCAGCGACGCTTGCTCGTGACCTAGCGTTAGCTCGCCCTCGGCCGGACTAGCGTTCGGCAAACGCACGTCGGCACCCGGGCGCACGTAGTACGCAAACAATTGCCCGTGCTCGTCATACAGCCCACCGGCGAGTACGCGCGGGTCGCTGCGCAACGCGACCAACGTCTCCGACGCCGCTTGGTGATCGTTGAATGTCAGTGCCGCCGTGCTGTTAACGCCGATGACATCGGCCAACAGTTGCATCTCTTCCTGGGTTTGCCGCTCGAAGGCAAGACGCGTGTGCCACAACAAACCGGCGCCGGCGAGCAGCAGGCTGATAGCAGCCACATTAAGCATAATGGCGACCACCTTCCAGCGGATCGACACATTACGCAGTGCGCGGTCTAATAATTTCATGGCTGTGTCATCGCTAGATTCAGCAAGCGCGAGCTGATGACCAATCCGGCGCGCTCGGCAACGGGATGATTAATTTGAAAACGAATACGCCCTTGCACTTCCAGCAAATTAATAATGCCGCCGTGTTGCGTGAACTCGCGACTTTCGCCGACGGTGAGCAAGCCGCGTTCCGGCGCCAACGGCATCCAAACGATTTCCTTGGCCGCGCTAACAAACAATAAATGGCAATGAGTCGCGCGCACCGCCGCCGGGCTATCGACGCTGCGCACATGGATCGTATGTCCGTCGATCTGCTCGCCGGCAAGCGCATCCAATGCAGCACCGAAGCGCGACAGATCCGATACGCACAAATTAAACGCGCCATCGGCAGCGAAGGCGTCATCGGGCCAATCGATGAATCGCATAAAGTTATAGAGATAAGACGCCTTGACCTGATACTCCAACGGCGCGTCGGCGGCCGATGCCGCACCCAAGTACAGCAATAGGGCCATCGACCAACGGAAGACTCGTTTGCAGCGCCGTAGTTCCATACTCAGAGCGTCGCCTAATCCGCGCCACCTACATCGCGCCATTTCTCAAAATTCCACACGCAGTTTTCCATAAAACCCCCTTTGCACTTCCGTGGTCGATGTACCGGCGCTTTCCGGATGGTGCGAGTCGAGCAGATCTTGCCCAACCAACGACACTTGCCAGCGTGGGCGCATTAACCAGGTAACGCCGACATCGAGTTTCGTATAAGCCGGTACATCGAACGTTGGTAATTCATCGCAGTGATACAAGGTCGCGTCGAATTGCCAAGTGCGCGAGTAGTCGTAGGCTGAGCGCAGCGTAATCTGCTGCTGCGGGTCGGAACCTTCCATGATCTCCGGCCGCGTGACGTCGATGCTGTCGGCGTCGACCTCGAGATTCATTCTGAGATAGGTGTAGCCAGCATCCAGACGCCACGCCGGCGTCAACTGCCAGCGGGTCGCCAGCTCGACACCGTAGGTATGGCCGTTCATGCGGTTCTCGAACATGAAATCCTGCTCGAGCGTCAGCAATGCACGATAGTCGTTATAAAAAGCGGCGACGTCATACCAAATCCGCGGCGACAACAAATGCCGGAAACCAAGCTCGTAAGCGTAGACCCGTTCCGGATCGAAGTCGTCGCCCAATCGACTGCCAGCGAATACCAAATCGCGCTCCAAACGCGACGGCACCCGCACGGCGCGCGACGCTGCCGCCCATGCCGTTTGATTGGCATTGACGGTCCACGCTAGCCGCACATTCGGTTGCCACTCGCTGCCGGAATAATTATTTCGTTCGACTTTAGTGCCGAGCGTGAGCTGCCAACGGTCCGGCACCAGCGCGATCGTGTCCTGCACGAATAGATTGGTCGTTACATCGGCACGCGCACTCGGATCGATGCTGATCACTGGACCATTGCGAATATCGTCGCGCGTACGCCGATGACCGAAGCCCCAGACCAGTTGATGGTCCGGCAACGGCGTCAGGCCGTGCTGAAATTCGAAGTCGTAGGTATTGCGCGTCTCGCCAAGCTGCAGATTGTCGAACTCGAAGTAATCGTAAAAAAATTGCAGGCGAAAATTTTCGGTCGCCGATAATTTTCGTTGCCAACGAGCGAGCAAGTTGGCGCCCTGATGATTGACATCCTGCACCTGACCCGTGGCGGCATCCGCTTCGCCGAAGTCGCCATTGTAAAAATCGCCCGACACTTGCATGTCGTCACGCGCATCGGCGACCCAATCCCAACGATAACCGGTGCGCACAAGCCGCATATCATCGTGCGCCCCACTCGCCGCCGCACCGGTGTCGCGCTCGGTGGTCTTTGCATACACGCGTGCGTATTGATCCGATTGCGGTTGCCAGCCATAACGCACGGCGCCGAACGCGCGCTCCTCCGTACCCGCGCCGGCGGTCCACAACGTTCCCTGGGTATCGCTGGCCCGCTTGGTAATGATGTTGATCACACCATTGACGGCGTTCGTTTGCCACAATGCGCCGCCCGGGCCACGAATAACCTCAATGCGTTCGACGTCTTCGAGCATCACGTCGCGCGATTCCCAGAACACACCGGAAAAAAGTGGGTCGTACACCGAGCGACCGTCGAATAGCACCAACAACTTGTTGGCGGTACGCGAACCGAAACCGCGAATACTGACAGACCATTTGCTGGCGTCGAGGCGTGCTACCTGCACACCGGGAATCAGCCGCAATGCTTCGGGCAACGACGTCACGTGCGCGCGTTGTATGTCATCACCGGTCAACACGTACAACGCCGATGGCGATGACTGATACGACTCCGCCCGGCGCGACGGCGTGACGACGCTGATCTCCATGAGCTGCTCAAGCGTCAGACGCTTGATATCGAGCCCTTCCGCCGCCGACGGCGTCGCTGTCAGCACTAGGCCCAACCCCAGCATCCCGAGCAATGCCGAGCGGCAATAAGTGAGTAACGTCATTGACGAGGCCAGCGCTTCACGCACTTGCGAGTGCACTCCGACCGCGCTCGACGATGAAGATCAACTTGGCTTTCCTCCCCTGTTGTCAAAATCGGTAAGCAATTCAAGCGATGCCGTACCGAACTCTTCCTTGCCCACAAACCCATCGGCACCTGCTTGTTCCGCCCGACGCCGATAGGCTACATGGTTATGCAGCGTCATGACGATGACTTGCGGCGGCTCGATTCCACGCTTGATCCGCTGCGTCGCCTCCAGTCCGTCCATCTCCGGCATCCGAACGTCCATCAGCACCAGATCCGGATGCAGGCGGTTAACTTGCTCAATCGCCTCGCGCCCCGTCCGGGCCCGACCCACCACTTCACACTCGGGTATCAACGATAGAAACCGAATCGCCGCCGAGGTAAAACTCGGACTGTCATCTGCCAACAAAACACGCATGGCATTCCCTTAGCAATCGCTGCTTCCATTCGGTGTTGTGCGGCGATCAGTACTTACAGTAGCAAGCCAAGACCCCATTACGTACCGGGAGAAACCGGAAATGACCTAGGGAAAACCCCGAGAGGGGTCGATGTATTGCGGAGGAAAGAATAAGGGGAACGCAGGATACTGGGCCATCACCCCTTGAAAAGGGGCGATTCAGCCAAAAACTACGCGTCCAGGGTAACGAGGCCCACACGAATAGCGTATCGCACTAACCCCGCTACATCGTGAATATCAAGCTGCTTCATCAACTGCGTACGATGCGTTTCGATCGTCTTCGGGCTCAAATTCAGCATCTGCGCCATTTCTTTCGAGGTATAGCCCTTAGCGATCAACTGCAAGATTTCACGTTGCCGTTTGGTCAGCTGATCAGTCGAATTGCTCGTGCCGGTCGTGCGCATCAAATAATCATCAATCACGCGCTTGGAGATCGTCGGCGTCAAATACGTCTCACCGCGCGCGACCGCGCGCACCGCTAATTCGAGCTCGGAGGTCGCGGCATCCTTCAACAGATAGCCCGAGGCACCGGCACGCAGTGCCTGCATGACGTATTCTTCACCGGCATGCATCGACAACATAATGACGCGAACCCCAGGAAATTCCTTGGTAAGACGGGCCGCGGTATCGAGCCCATTCATCTCGGGCATTGCGATGTCCATTAACACCACATCGGGTGTATGGGCCCGCGCCATTTCCAAGGCTTTGCGGCCGGTGTCGGCTTCGCCGACAACTTGCACGCCATCGATCTGCATGAGCAGCGCTTGGATGCCGGCGCGAAAGAGACTGTGATCATCGGCGAGTAGTACACGAATGGCGTTCATAGCGTTAGCGTAGTTGTTAAAGGGAACCGAGCGATAACGGTAGTACTGTGCCCGGGTGTCGATATTATTTCTAGACTGCCGCCAGCAAGCAAGGCGCGTTCTTCCATACCGAGCAATCCGAAGCTGTCACCGCTAGCGGCACGGGCACGCGCCGCTTCTACATCGAAGCCGCTGCCGTCGTCGATGATACGCATTTCCAACTCTTCACCAGACAATCGCAGATTCACTTGTACATGCTGTGCCTTTGCGTGCCGCAGAATGTTGGTCAACGCTTCTTGTGCCAAGCGGAAACACGCCGTCTCGATCGTCGGCACCATGCGGCCGTCGACATTATCCGCGACGAATTGCAACTTGAAGCCGCCGCGCTGTGCCTGCCGGTCGAGATACCAACGCAGCGCCGCCGCCAACCCAAGATCATCAAGCATCGACGGGCGCAGCTCAAGCGACAAGTTGCGCGCGGTCGCGAGCACACCTTCGACCACACGAATCGTTTCATCGACCTGCGCCACCATGGTCCGCGGCGGTAAGCGCTTCAACGATTGCAAATTAATTTTGATAACGGAAAGATCCTGACCGATCTGGTCATGCAACTCGCGGGCAATGCGCCGGCGCTCAGTTTCCTGCGCCTCGAGCAATCGCTGCGATAAATTTTGCAAACGATGCGTGTAGTCGCGCAGTCGTTCCTCGACGCGCTTGCGTTCGGTGATATCGAGACAGACGCCGACCATGCGCGCCACTTCACCGCGGCTATCGGTGACCAATGCGCCCTGGGTCAACAAATGGCGTATCTCGCCGCCATTTTGGCGAACGATGCGCTCTTCCAGTGTGAACGGTGTCCGCTCGCGCACAGCGCTGGCAATAATATCCTGCACGCGCCGATGGTCGTGCGGATGCAGGCGTGCCACATAATCGTTGAACTGCAGCGGCGTGCCGGGATCGATACCATAGATGCGGTACAACTCGTCGGACCATTTGAGCGCACCGCTGGCGACATCCCATTCCCAGCTACCGAGGTGCGCTAGATGTTGCGCCTCGGACAATTGCATTTCGCTTTTCTGCAGCAACTCCTCAGCGCGTTTGCGCTCGATGGCAAGACCGAGCTGCGCGGCGACCGTCGATACCAGCTTGACCAAGCGCTCGTCCTCACGCCGCGGTTCGCGCAGGAAGAACGCTAGCAATGCCACAATCTCGCGCTCGACTAACACCGGGAAAGCGATACCGGCGCGCACGCCGACGGCACGTGCTTGCGGCGCGCGACTGAAGTCGTCGTCGATCGTCACATCGGACAACCAGATCGGATGTTTAGCGACCCAGGCACGGCCGATGATGCCTTGGCCGCTGACCGATTCTTGCTCGCGCGTTGGATGCCGGAATTCGTCGAGACCATCGGCGGCGCAATACCATACCGGGCTCGACACCATGTGCTCGCGATCGGACCCGGGCAACCAGACTTCACCCCACACCCAACCGGTGGTCTCGCATAATTGCCGCAGCACCGCGTACAGCGCCGCTTCGTAGTCGCGCGCCTCGCCGATAGCGCGCGTGATCTGCTCGATCAAACGGAACTCTTGCTCGGCACGACGGCGCTCGGTGATGTCATTGGCCAAGACCAAGCGCGCCCAACGGCCCTGGAACAACACTTCATAGACGAACATCTCGACATCGATGATCGTCTCGTCTTGCTTGCGATGCTTCCAGACGCCGATGTAGGCCGTCTCCGGCGCGAACTGTTCGGCGTAATCGAGCATGCGCGACATCTCTTCCGACGGATGCAGATCGTCGATGCTCATGCGCAGAAATTCTTCGCGTGTGTAACCGTATTGCCAAACGGCAGTCTCGTTGGCCGCTAAGATTTGTCGCGTGTTGATGTCAAACACCCACGCCGACAATGGATTACGTTCAAACAGCATGCGGTATTGCGCTTCCGAATCGCGCAAGGCGGTTTCAACGCCCATGCGATCGACGATTTCGTCGCGCAATTGCTGGTTGGCGCGCGCCAGTTCGGCGGTACGCTCGGTAACGCGCTGCTCGAGGTCGTCGCGCGCCTGACTCAACTTTTCTTCAAACTGTTTGCGCTGGATCGCGTTCGCCACGACGTTGGCAATCGATTGCAGAAAGTTAATGTCGTGCGTCGAGAATTGGCGCGGACGCTTGCTGAAAACGCCGAACACGCCGTACGGCCGCTCGTTGTCGCCTTGCACGATGACGCTGGCACCGCTAACGACGTTGTGCTCGAGCAAAAACGCGGCGTCGCTGAAGCGCGTCTCGCTCGGCAAATCGGCGGTAATAACTGGGGTGGCCGCCAACAACGTGTAGCCGGCGTGCGACTCGCGACCGGCGCTGATGACGGTTTTGCCAACACGACCTTCTTGCCAGCCAACGCCGGCGCGCAGGAACAACGTTTTCTGATCGGGCAACAACTCCAATAACTTACACATGTCGACCGATAGCGTATCGGTGACCAGCTGCACCGCTTCGTCCATCAGCGCCTGCAGCGCAAACCCGGCCAATGCGTTTTCGCCCAAGTGCGCCACCGCTTCTTGCTGGCGTACGCGCGCGCTCAATTCCTGCTCGGCGGTAACACGCGCCGTCATATCGAGAATGTAGGCGACCGCCGCGCTCGGCCGGCCACGTTCGTCATGAATGAGCGACAACGACACGTGCCCATACAGTACGTCGCCGGAGCGACGCTGTAAGCGCGCTACCAGCTCGTGCCGACCGGCATGCGCCAACGGCGTAACGACTTGCTGTGCAAACGTATTGCGATCGTCGGACGCATAACACAACGACGCGTGCTGACCGATGGCTTCTTCGGCGGCGTAACCGAACAAGCGTTCGGCGCCTTCGTTCCAACGGGTAATACGGCCGACGCGATCGGTGGTGATGACGGCATCGTGGATGCGGCTCAGTACTTGCGCCTGCAATCGCAACGACTTCTCATCTTCGTAGCGCTCGATGGCGATGGCGGCAGTATCGGTAATGATGTCGATAAAGCGCATCTCATCGGCGGTCGGATGATTGGGCACACGATAGTAAATCGTGAGCGCACCGAACACATCGAGGCCCGAGGAATGAATCGGAATCGACCAAACATTGCGGAAACCGAGTTGCTCGGCGACCACACGCGCCGGCTGCCAATGCGGATCGCTGGCGATATCGGCGACGAAGACCGATTCCGCACCATCGATGTACTCGAGCGCGCCGATGTTGGCATCGAGCTGCATGTCGCTAAGCACGCTGAGCCAATCTTTCGGCAAGCGCCCGGTCGCTACCGGCCGCAAGATGCGGCGCGCATTGTCGAGCAACAGGATCGCGCCCATAGCACCGAGCGTCGATTGCTGCTCGAAGGTATCGACTAATGTTTCCAGTACCGCCGTCAACGGTTCGCCGCGGGCAATCTGCTCGAGCGCTTTCTTCTGGCCGGTAATGACAGTTTCGGCACGCCGACGCTCGGTGACGTCTTCGATTGCACCGATGCCGTACAACGGTCGCTGCTGCGCATCGCGCACTAACGACGCCGTTAACTTGATCCAAATCCAGCTGCCATCTTTACGGCGATAGCGCTTTTCGAGACTGTACGAGCTGATCTTGCCGGCCTTGAGATCCTCGAACAGCCCTTCGTCGATAGCGACGTCGTCCGGATGCGTGAGCTCACGGAAACGCATGCCGTCCAAAAGCTCGTCGCGGCTATAACCGAGGATCGCGCAATACATATCGTTGACACCGATCAAGCGACCGTCGAGCGTCGACTCGCAAATACCGACGGCCGCATGATCGTGCGTCGCTTGCCAGCGTGCCGCCTGCTCGCGCACGACGTCGAACAGCCGGGCATTGTCGATCGCGATCGCCGCTTGCGCGGCAATGCCGGCGACAGTGCGCTCGTGCCGCGCCTGAAAACGTGCCGGCTGCTGATGGCCGAAGAACAATGCGCCCAGTACTTCGCCCGAGCGTGATTTAACCGGTACCGCCAGATAACTTTTTACCGGCGGATGCCCGGACGGCGTGCCGAAGTGCGGTGCGCTCTTACCAAACCGCGGATCCTGAGTTACATCGTCGCAGCGTACGATCGATTCGTCATGGAGCGTCGGCTCGAACAGCGCCGTCTCGCGCGGTAACGACAACTGCGCGAATGACTCCGCCGGCATGCCGGCAACTGCGTATAGCCGATAACCCTCGCCTTGTTGGTCGACGGCGTTATAAAAGAACGCGCCGAGATCGGCGCCGATGGCGGCGGTCGCGGTATCGGTAACACGCTGCAGCAACGTGCGCATGTCGAGCTCGCTGTTCAGCACCTTACCAAGATCGCGCAGCAGCTCGGCTTCGGCACGCGCTTCGCGCTCGGCGGCAAGCGCATGGCTGCGCTCGTCTTCGATCTGTTTGCGGTCGGTGACGTCGACCATGGTGCCGATGAAACCGCGGAAGGTACCGTCGGCATCGTAGCGCGGAACGGCGTAATCGTTGAACCAGCGGTAGGCACCGTCGTGCCGGCGCATGCGAAAGTCCATGGAGAACGGTGCACGCGCATCGAACGCCTGCACGCATTGCGCGAGCACCGGTCGATCGGCGGGATGGACTTGCGCGGTCCAGTCGCCGGCGATTGCTTGCTCGTGCGACTCGCCGATGAATTCGAGCCAACGCTTGTTGAAATACACCGAGCGTTTACGCTCGTCGGTCATCCAGATCATGACCGGCGCGGTATCGGCCAACCGGCGGAAACGCTCTTCACTCTCGCGCAGTGCCTCTTCGGCGCGCGTACGCTCGCTAATGTCGTGCACCAACGCAAAGAAGCCGCGCACACGCCCGCGCTCATCGCGATCGGGCACGTAGCTCGCCTGGACCGCACGCATTCCGCCTTGGCGATACGGCAAGCACGCGTCGTAGGTCACGCGTTCGCCGGCAAGCACCCGCTCCATGTGCGGACGAATTTCGGCGAACACGGCGTCGCCCAGCACCTCGGACAAGTGGCGACCGACGATTTGCTCGGGCGTATGCCCGAACCAATCGTGGTAACAATGGTTGGCAAAGCGATAGCGGCCATTGCTATCGACGTAAGAAATCAATGCCGGCATGGCGTCGCTGACAATGCGCAATTGCGCTTCGTTGGCGCGTTGCGTCTCTTCGGCCTGCTTGCGCTCGCTGATATCGACCACCAGCAAAGCTACGCCTTCGGGCCACGGATAAGCGCGCACATCGAACCAGCGTTGCTGCAGCTCGGAGTAGTAATCGAAACGCGCGTTTTGTTGCTGCTCCATGAGCGCCAATAGGCGCTGATGAAATTCGCTGCCGACGATTTGCGGAAACGAGTCCCACAAGCTGCGGCCGAGCAATTGTTCGCGCGGAATACCGGCCATCGCCACGGCCTTGTCGTTGATATAGGTATGGCGCCAGTCGCGATCGAAAACCGTGAACGCTTCGTCGATGCCGGCGAGCACACGATCGAGCACATGCGGCGTACTAACGCCGGCGGCGGCTGCCGGTTCCGTCTTGATATCGGCGTTTTCGGTCAGCAACACGAATACGCCGACGATGCCGTCACTATCATCGATGACAGGGGTGGACGATAACGCGAAATAACAATCTTCCAGCGAACCGCCGCGCTCGACGATCAGCTGCACATTGTCGGCGCACTTCGCCTCGCCGGTGTCGAATACGGCGAGAACCAACGGCTCGACCGCGTCCCAATGATTCGACCAAAGCTCACGGCCGGATCTGCCGGGCTCAGTCGTACGGCTGCCGCCGATAGCGCCGATACAAGCGTCGTTTGGAATCACCAGATCTTGCCGACAATAAACAAACGCCGGCGTCGGCGTGTTCAGGCACAGATCGACCGCTGCGCGTAACGCCGGCGGCCACTGCTCGATCGTACCCAGCGGTGATCGCGCCCAATCGAACGAACGCAATTTACCGCTCGGTGCGGAGCCGGTTCCCGCGCGCTGCTCGTGGCGTAACGGACGCTTCGTCAAGCGACTGTCCTTCGGGTTGGAGGCGCTAGCGATTCGGGTGGAAGCGGATCAGCCGGCTCATCGATGATCCACTCATTAATAATCAACACAAGAGCACGGCCGCCCGATTCCGCTAGCGCGATGCCACCATATTACTCAAAACGTAAAGATAGGCGCCAGCACAATGCTTATTCATGCACTTCAATGAGGGGGATAACGACGCGCAAATAATGCGCCGAGCGATAGCACGAGGAGCAAGAAAACGACGACCGGCGCGTTCCCGTAGTGTGCATAAGCCGTCATACCAATCATCGGCTGAACCGTTGCGGTGACAACTTGCGGTGTGAATTGCGACGAACGCGCCTGCACCTCGCCGCGATGGTCGATGACCACCGATGGTCCGGTGTTCGCCGCACGCAACATCGGTCGACGCGATTCAAGCGCACGCATGCGCGCCATTTGCACACGTTGATGCGGCGCCAATGAATTGCCGAACCACGAATCTTCGCTGACGTTGACCAACAGCGTCGCTGCCGGCAACGCGTTGATGATCTCTTCGCCGAACGCATCTTCGTAACACACCGATACGCCGATAGTGCGACCGGCGGCGACGATCGCCGCTTGACCGCGCGTACCGGCGCTGAAGTCGGACATGGGAATATCGAGCGTTGCCAGCAAGCGCATGAACAACGTTGGCAGCGGCATGAATTCGCCGAATGGTACGAGATGTTGTTTGCGATAGATTCCGTTACTACGACCGACAACGAACACGCTGTTGTAATAACCGCGGCCGACGCGTTCGCGTTCGACGGCACCGATGAGGAAATCGGTACCGCGCTCGCGGCCGATGCGATCGAGCCGAGGCAGCAATGCCGGCGCAATAGCGTCGAAATAACTCGGCACTGCGGCCTCCGGCCAAACGATAAGGTCGGCGGTTACCTGCTCGCTCAACGCTATGTGGCGATCGATGATCGATTGCCGCTGGTCGTGCCGCCATTTTTCCGTCAACGGAATATTCGCCTGCACCAACGCGACCCGTAGCGGCGCGCCCGTCGGCGTCACCCATTCGCGTTGCCCGGCAATCCAACCACCGAGCCAAAGCAGGAGCACCATCGGCAAATACCACCGCAACGCCCGCCGCCGATCGTTCCAGGCGGCCGCCAGCAAGCCAGCCGTCAGCGCCACGATCAAGCTCATGCCATACACGCCAACCCACGGCGCGTATCCGGCAAGCGGCGTATCGGTTTGACTGTAACCGAGATTGAGCCAGGGAAAACCGGTGAGCAGCCAACCGCGCAACCATTCGACGAGCACGAATGACGCCGGCATGATGACCGTCAAACGCAACGCACTCGGCAGCGCCGCGAAGCGCGCTTGCAATAGGCCAACGATCGCTGGATAGAGCGACATCCCGGCGACGAACAGCAATACCGCGACACCCGCGAGCGGCGGCGACATGTGACCGTACGTGTGCAAGCTCACATAGACCCACGACACGCCGACACCGAAGCAACCGCAGCCATACAGAAAGCCGCGCCAAGCGGCGCGGCCAGTACCGGCCACTTGCCAGGTGGCGAACAAGATCGCCGGCGCAATGGCGGCGAGCGGGAATAAACCGAAAGGGGCGAACGCAAGCGGTGTTAACAAGCCCGCCAACAGCGCGAGCGCGTCTGCTTGGCGGCTACCGATAGAACGACGTTGTGGCGATGCGGTGCGTTTCACGCACCGCATAATACCTGAACTACTCCACTACTCCGCTGGTTGCGCGGTTTCGGAAAGGCGGCTGACTTTGAGCAAGTGCACACGCCGGCTATCCGCGCGCAGCACTTCGAACTGCAAATGGTCAATGTTGATACGTTCGCCGCGCCGCGGTAACCGGCCGAAAGCGCTGATCACCAAGCCACCGACCGTGTCGCTTTCTTGATCGCTGAAATCGGTCTGGAAGTGGCCGTTGAAATCGGCGATCGGCGTCAACGCCTTGACCACGTACTCGCCGTTAACACGCGGCATGATCATGGTGTCTTCGTCGATATCGTATTCATCGGCAATTTCGCCGACGATTTGCTCGAGCACGTCTTCGATAGTGACGAGACCAGCAACGCCGCCGTACTCGTCGACCACGATCGCCATGTGATTGCGGTTGGCCTTGAACTCGCGCAACAACACGTTGAGCCGCTTACTTTCCGGCACGAACACCGCCGGCCGGATCATATCGATGATGCGAAATTGCACGCGCGCTTTCTTGTCCAAGCGGAAGTAACGCAACAGATCTTTGGCCAGCAAGATGCCGAGGACCTTGTCCTTGTCGCCGTCGACCATCGGAAAGCGCGAGTGACCGGATTCGATGATGGCCGGCAGATAACTCTCGGGCGTGCTGTTCTTATCGACCACGTCCATCTGCGCGCGCGGCACCATGATGTCGCGCACTTTCATCTCCGATACCTGGAACACGCCCTCGATCATGTCGAGCGAGTCCGGATCGAGCAGGTCGCGGCGGCCAGCATCGCGCAGAACCTGGATCAATTCTTCGCGCGAGCTCGGCTGACCGAGCAGCGCGTGACTCAAACGATCGAGCAACGACCGCGGGGGACTCGCGGCTTCTTCAATAGGACTTCGGGATTCGTCGGTTCGCATAAGGATGGTGGGCACTCGTCAGGCGTACGGATCGGCGTAACCTAAATCACGCAGGATTGCCGCTTCCCTGCGCTCCATGATCGCGGCTTCCCGCCGCGTCTGATGATCGTACCCTCGGAGGTGCAGTATACCGTGCACCACCATGTGCGCCCAATGGGCTTCGGCCGCTTTACTCTGGGCCTTGGCTTCACGGTTTACGACCGGGGCGCAAATAACAAGATCGCCGAGAGTATCGGTCGGCACACCTCGTGGCGCCTCAAACGGAAACGCGAGCACATTGGTCGACTTCGATTTACCACGATAACGCCCGTTCAAGTCCGCGCTCTCCGCTTCGTTGACGATGCTGATGCCGATAGCGATACGCGGCGTTCGTAACCCGGCCAGCGCCGCCCGCGTCCAACGTAATATCGCCGCTCGCCCCGGCGCCGGTCGGCGCGAGGCCTGATGCAATCCCAACGTCAGCTTCATCGCCGCTCGCTGCGTCCCTGTTCGGCGGCGCGCCCGTGCGCTTCGTAAGCCTCGACGATCTTCTGCACCAGCGCGTGGCGCACGACGTCTTGCGGCGTGAAGTGGGTAAAGGAAATGCCTTCGACGCCACTCAGGATTTCGATGGCCTGTTTCAAACCGGACAGCTGTGTGCGATGTAAATCGATCTGGGTGATGTCACCGGTGATGACGGCGGTGGTGCCGAAACCGATGCGCGTCAAAAACATTTTCATCTGCTCGGCGGTCGTGTTCTGTGCCTCGTCGAGAATGATGAACGATTCGTTCAGCGTACGGCCGCGCATGTAGGCGAGCGGCGCGATTTCGATGATGTTGCGTTCGAGTAAGCGCTGCACTTTTTCGAAACCGAACATCTCGTGCAACGCGTCGTACAGCGGCCGTAAATACGGATCGACCTTGTCTTCAAGATCGCCGGGCAAGAAGCCCAAACGCTCACCGGCCTCGACCACCGGACGCACTAGAATAATGCGCTGCACACGACTCGCCTCGAGCGATTCGATGGCTGCCGCCACTGCCAAATAAGTTTTGCCGGTTCCGGCCGGACCCACGCCGAAATTAATATCGTGCGTCAGGATGCAGCGGATGTATTGATGCTGACACAGGCCACGGGGACGAACAATGCGCTTGGGAGTGCGCAGATCGGTATCGGGCTCGCTCGTTTCTACGGGTGTCGGCATGGTCGAATGTTGCAACGCCGAATGCACGCCGGCGAGCGTCAATGGCTCCTGATCATCGGTGGCATCGTACAACGCCTTAAGCACGCGCTCGGCATTGCGACTTTTATCGGCAGGGCCAATCACGCGGAAACCGTTGCCACGGTTCGCGATTTCAACGCCTAAATACTCCTCGATTTGACGCAGGTGCTCATCATGTTGACCACAAAGACTGGCCAACCGGCGATTATCGGCGGGGCTAAGGCTGAATTCGATGCGCTTAAGCTTGGCGCTCAACTCGGATTAGTAAAACGAGGCGATGCCATAAAGTAAGTATAGAGTAGACCGGAACGGCAAAATCGAATCAAGCCGCTACTAACGGGGTCTTTAAAACCCGCCGTCCACGCAGGGAATTGGTCAGTGCTTCGGTAATTTCGATGTCAAGAAACTGGCCAATCAATGACTTAGGCTCGGTACCTGGAGGAACCTCAAAATTTACGACGCGATTGTTCTCGGTCCGGCCGCAAAGTTGATCTTCTTTACGGGCCGCACCTTCGACCAAAACCCGCTGATAAGTCCCCACCATCTGCCGGCTCCCACGCGCGGTCAGCGCCATCAGGCGGTGCTGTAATTTCGTTAGGCGCTCATGTTTAACCGAATCGGATGTGTCATCAGGCAACTGTGCTGCCGGTGTGCCGGGACGGGCGCTATAGATAAAACTGAAGGCACCGTCGAATTCGATCTCCTCGACCAACTGCAGGGTCGCTTCGAATTCGGCGTCGGTCTCACCCGGAAAACCGACGATGAAGTCGCTGGTAATAGCGATATCGGGCCGGGCGACACGCAACCGCCGGATTTTTTGTTTGTATTCAAGCACCGTGTGGCCCCGCTTCATCAACGCTAACACGCGATCAGAGCCGCTCTGCACCGGCAAATGTAAATGGCTGGCAAGCTTCGGCACTTCGGCAAAAGCCGCAATTAAGCGATCGTTGAATTCGACTGGGTGCGACGTGGTAAAACGGATGCGACCGAGTTCCTCGATCTCCGCCAAATAGCGAATCAACAGCGCCAGATCAGCGCTGCCACCGCCATGCATCGCACCGCGATAGGCGTTAACGTTCTGACCCAGCAATGTCACCTCGCGTACACCGCGCTCGACTAAACCGACGACCTCCGCCAGCACATCGTCGAACGCACGCGAGAATTCTTCGCCACGGGTATATGGCACGACGCAAAAGGTGCAGTACTTACTACAACCTTCCATGATCGACACGCACGCACGCGGGCCTGATACCGATGGCTCCGGCAGTCGGTCGAACTTTTCGATCTCGGGGAACGACACATCGACTGCGGATCGGCGCGACGCGACCACCTGATCAAGCATCGCTGGTACGCGCTGCAACGTTTGCGGCCCGAAGACAATGTCGACGAAGGGCGCGCGCGTCACGATCGCTTTCCCTTCTTGGCTGGCGACACAACCACCGACGGCGATCATCACACCCGGGCGGGATTCTTTGAACGACCGCCAGCGACCAAGCTCGCTGAATACCTTGTCCTGTGCTTTCTCGCGAATCGAGCAGGTATTGAGGACTAACAGATCGGCCTGCGTCGGATCGTCGGTGGATTCGTAGCCATGCGAAGCCGCGAGCAGATCCGCCACCCGGGCGGAGTCGTACTCGTTCATCTGACAGCCGAACGTCTTGATATAAAGCTTGCGCGACACGGGTCGAGAGGCCGGTAAAGGGGCGTTAATTTACCGTCGATCGAATGACCGCGCCAGCGAACCGGCGCCCTTTCCCGTTGCGGGAAACGGGAGACCGTGCAGGATGGCCACGCTGCCTACACGGGCGGGCAAAAATTATTCTTTCTGCTTCATACGCTTAATGGCCAGCTCCATACTGGCGCGCAAACGGGCGAGCGCCAGCGTCAGCTGGCCTAGCTCATTGCGGGGTCTTTTGCGGAATGTTGCTGGTATTCAATTCCACCGGCTTACCGAGAGATATTTTCTCAGCATCGTTAGTCAGCTGCTTGATCGGCTTGACCACACCGAAGTGCATGAACAAGTACAAAATGACGAACGCCAACACGATCAATGCAATTTCGATCGGCCCAAATACCTGGAACGACGCCGTTAACAACGATTCTGCCGGCAGCGTTACGCTGATGACACCGGCAACATCGCCCACCTTAAATCTGTAACCTCGTTCGCTACCGTAACATCGCGCGGTGCGGTAGTGGGACTGCCATGGCACTTGATACACGATTCGGCGAGGTATTCTTCAGCATTGGGTTCCCTTCTAACTAAAGAGTTACCGGCGCGAACGCGCCGGTTTTATGTTTTGCGGCCGGTCTGCAACTGGATGCGCTGGCGAACAGCGCTTCGCACTGCTCGACCAAAATGGGTGAAAAGTAATGCGACAAGCGACCTGTTGTGACGAGGGCCCCCAGCGACAAATACCGATCACGACGCAGCAACATTTGCCGCGTCGATGAACCGTCACTGAGGATATTGCAGTTGAGGTGCCGGCCAATGACGCCAGGTTTTAGCGGTCGTCTCTACCGTCCAACGGCGGGCCAAAGCCCATAAAGAGCGAGATTAAGGCCAGCGTCAAAATCACCAAACTGTAATCAGCGCGGACAGCGGGGGACGAAAACAGAAAGGTCACTAACGGGGGCGCACCAACCCACAAACCGATCTTCACCATAACTGCCTCCCAACGGGATAGTATTTTTCTTAGTAATCCCTATGAAACATTGGCCACGGCCGGCCGACCTTCAACTAAAGACCGACGTAAGGTGGCGGCGATACGACGAACCGATGCAAAGGGGTATGTGACTAACGCTACTTAACTTAAGCGATAGCGCGCATAACCCACAGCGCGTACTGCCTATCTGCAAACCAGATCCCCTCTCCCCCGTGTTTTTCGGGGGAGGGTTAGGGAGGGGGTATTCCGGCGACGGCGCTCTTTCACGCGCCCCTTCTTAGTCCTCCCTCTTCTTCCCCACAAACAGGGCCGCTTCGGCGGGGCACAGGAACCGGCCAACGCCGGTCAGCGGCCGCTCCATTTGCCGCCCAAGAAAAAATCAGCGAGTTGATGGAAAATCTAAAACGCACGACCAAGACGGTCGCGGCCGCGAAGGAATCGCGCAAGTGAACAACCGATGGAGGCTATAGATGGAAAACGTTGAAAAACTAAGATTTGATTTGAAGAAGCCGTTGTTGATCGTCAAGGCGAAGAACGGATTCCTCGCTTGTGGTTACATCAATCCAGAAACCTGCAACAAGACCGACGAGGCCTGCGCCATCGTCACCGGCGTCAGCAACTACGACGATATGTACAAGGCATCCGTGGTCGCTGTATCCAAGAAAGCCATGGAGCTTGGCATCAACCCGGGCGACTCGGGTGAATCGGCGGTGCAGAAGATGTGTTGACGAGCTAATCAATCGTTAGGGATCGTGCCGCTACCGTCGAAGTAACCTTTTGTTACTTCATTATTTACAGTTTCCCGTTGTTGTATGGGCCGGCGGCACGCATCTTTAGTTTGCTGATTATTGTTGGCGGGAGCAGCAAATTTATTTTGGAGAATCGCCGCCGCACTTCCACGCAGCGAGCCATGCATCAAGCGCGGTGCCGCTGAGGTCGGCGGGGATTTTCTGAAGGCATTGGACGATTAATACAGTTGAAATCACCCCGAACTGTCGAGCTATTGCCGCATCAACATAAAAAGCGCGCTTGTTATTCCGCATGCCAGCATTGTCATAAACCACGCCCTTCATGTTGATGCCAATTTTGTTAGATCGAACCGTCGAAGATCCGGATGTTGATCCGAATGATTCGCCTGTCCCAGCACCATCCTCACCATAGAAACCAACCGGCAAGCCGTTGGACAGGATGCAGTCCGCATGCTGCGCCATCACACTCGGCTCATGCGCGGCACTGTTTTTGCCGCGCACAATCAGCGCGACGGTGGAACCCGTAAACTGGATAATCGTCACGGTAATCCTCCACGGATTTATCGTTATCGCTTTTGGTTCGTGGTCGGATCGAAACCGAACGCCTTGGGCGCAACCGTGCGGCCGTCTTCGTCGAATTCGATGTACTTGT